>JADGHP010000037.1 GCA_019683855.1 Thermoleophilia bacterium | reverse complement strand
GCGTCGCGAGGAGCGCGAGCCCCTGGTAGAGGCCCGCGATCCCGATCGCGACCGCGGCCAGCGTCCGCCACGCGCGACGGAGGAAGAGCGCGGCGAGCGCGGCGGCAACGGCGCAGGTGGTCGCCGCGAGCGCGAGCTGGCCCGCCGAGACCGTCGGCCGTCCGTACAGCTCCCGGCCGAGCCGGCCGGCGGTGGCGGCGCCGAGCGCGAGCGGGGCGAGCGCCCAGAGCGCATGCTGGTCCCAGCCGGCCTCGCGCAGCCGCAGCAGCGCCGGCACGCAGGCGAGGGCGAGCGCGACCGGCCAGAGCCAGAGCAGCGATGGCGGGGCGACGTGCCGGAGCTCGCCCCGGACCGCGGCTCTCCTCCCGTCCACGAGGAGCGGGACGAGCCAGTGCCCGAGGTACGCGTCGCCGGCGGGATGCGCGCCGAGCGCGAGCGCGTGGATGCGGTCCTCGTGCCAGGAGGTCGCGCGGCCAGCCGCGATCCGCTTCCAGCGCGGCGGCGCCCGCCGGTCGGCCCCGGCGGGCGGCGGCTGCGGCCGCGGCCGGGCGCGGTTCAGGAAGAACGTCGGCGCCCGCGTGTTCACCTCGACTCCGCGCGACGAGAAGCGGAGGTAGGGCTCGCCGCGCAGGCCGAGCACGACGACGACGCGCCCGGGGGCGGCGCGCAGCCAGAGCGTCTGGTCTCCGTCGACCACCCGCGCCTCCACGCCCGCGGGCACGGAGAGCACGGAAGCAAGGTAGCTCGTCGCGGCCGGCGCGCTCACTCCGGCGTGCGCGGAGGCCCGTCCCGGCGAGGCCGCGGCCGCGAGCAGCGCCAGCGCGAGGGCGGCGCTAGCCCTGCGCACCCGCGAGCCGGCGCACGGTGCGCGCCACGTCCGCGGCCCGGAACGGGTACAGGTAGAGGGCGCGCTGGTCGCCGCGGCGGTCGACCACGTAGGCCGCCTCGGTGTGGGTGATCTCGTGCACCGTCACGCCGGCGACCGTCCGCGGGTCGTCGCGGACGCCGATCGCGTACGCCTTCCACACCTTGCGCAGCGCCGGCGCCGGCCCGACCGCCCAGAACCAGTCGCGCGAGAGCTTCCACGTGCGCACGTCCTGGAGCAGGATGCGGCGGGCGTTGCCCCACTGGTTGACGCTCACCGCTACGATCGCCGGGCGCTGCGACGCCCGCAGCCGAGCGCGCGCGGCCTCGAGGATCTTCGCCTCGGTGGGGCAGAAGTTGCGGCAGAGCGGGTCGATGAAGGTGACGATCACCGGCCGCCCGCGGAAGCGGGCGAGCGAGACGGGCTGCCCGTGCTGGTCGGTGAGCCGGAAGTCGGGCGCCGGCTTGGAGCCCGCCGCCCAGACGGCGGCCGGCTTCGCGGAAACCGGGGTCGCCGGAACCGCGGGCGTGGTGCCGCCTCCCGTGCGCAGAATCCCGATCGCAAGACCGGCGGCGATGCCGACCAGCAGCGCGAGGCCCCACACGAGCCAGCGCGCGCGCCGGCGCGATCCGGGGCGAGCCGACCCGAGCGCGGCTTCGCCGTCCGGCACCGATGGCTGCTGCGCGGACACGGCGACGACAGTATCGCGGACCCCGCGACCGGCGCCGACGTGCTCGCCGCCTGCTACGAGGCCCTCGTCGGCGGCCGGCTCGCCCTCGATCGGCTGCGCGGGGTCCCGGAGCCGATGCGCCCGACCGACATGCGCACGGAGCGAACCCGGAGACTGCGTTCTCCGGGCTCGCGCAGTGCCTTCTCCGGCGGCGTGAGGCGGCGCCTCACGCCGCCGCAAAGCCCTCGCGGCGCAGCAGCGCGCGGGCGAGCTCGGCGGTCTCGGAGCCGGCGATGAGGATCACGAGCACGCCGCCGTACTCGGGTGAGACGTGGCGCAGCTCGAAGTCCTCGATGTTGATCCCGGCGCTACCGAGGATCTGCGTGATCCGGGCGAGCACGCCGGGCCGGTCGGGCACGCGCACGCGGATGCGGTGGAGCTGCGTCGCCTCCGTGCGGTAGGCGAAGGCGAGCATCCTGCTGCGCGCCTCGGCGGCGGCGGCGATCGACGTCTCCACGGCTTCGCGATCGCCGTCCCGGAGCGCGCGCTCGAGCTCTCCCGCGGCCTCCCGGAACCCTGCGAGCGCGGCGGCGATCTCGTCGGCGTTCTCGAGGAAGATGTCCGCCCACACGGTCGGGTTCGCGCCGGCCACCCTCGTCATCTCCCGCAGCGAGGCGCCGGCGTGGGCGAGCGGCGCGTCGTTCTCGGCCGCCGCCTCGGCGACTCGCAGCATCAGCAGGTTCGCGAGCGCGTGCGGGAGGTGGCTCGTCAGGGCGAGCAGCCGGTCGTGCGCCGCCGCGTCCGTGCGCACCGGGCGCGCCCCGAGCGCCGTCACGAATCGCTCGACGAGCGCGACGCGCGCCGGGTCGGCCGCGGGATGCGGGGTCAGGAACCAGGTGGCGCCGTCGAAGAGGTCGGCGCTCGCCCGCCGCGGGCCTCCGGTCGCGCCGCCGGCGACCGGGTGCCCGGCGACGAAGCGCGGGTCGTCGATCGCGGCGAGCGCGCGCTTGGTCGAGGAGACGTCGGTGACCGTCGCCTCCGCGTCCGCAGCCGCCAGCGCCTCGCGGACGACCGCCGCCGCCGAGCCGACCGGCACCGCGACGACGACGAGCTCGGCGCCGGCCACCGCCTCCGCCAGCGACCCGGCCGCCGAGACCCCGCCGAGCGCCTCGGCCTCGGCAAGCACGCCCGCGTCCGTGTCGAAGCCGGCGCAGCGGACGCCGGCGCGACGGGCGGCGAGCGCGACCGAGGCGCCGACGAGCCCGGTGCCGACGATCGCGAGCCGCTCGATGCCAGCGCTCGGCGGCGGCGAGGAGGCGGACGGTCGCGCCGGCCGCTCGGCCGCCAGCTCCTGCTTCATCACGTCGAGCACCGCGGTGAAGATCGCCGTCACGGCCCGCTCGGACAGCGGCCCGCGGTTCTCCGCGGCGAGCGTGCGCAGGAGCTCCGCCTCGCGGTCGGCGTCGATCCAGCGGGCGCCCTCCGCGTCCTTGCGCTCGCGCACCCGCGCCACGAGCTCGAGCCGGCGGTTGAGCGCCTCGAGCAGCGTCCGGTCGAGGGCGGTGATCTCCGCGCGCAGGGCGTCGAGGTCGCTCATGTCGCCGGCGACGCTAGCAGGCGCGCTCGAGCAGCTACGCAGCCGTTGTCCGGTCGCGTCGCGGTGGGACGGTCTCAGCGCTTCTCGAGGCGGATCGCCTGGTTCGGGCAGGCCGCGACCGCCTCCTCGACCGCCGCGCGCAGCGCCTCATCGGGGTGCTCGTCGACGACAAGCTCGCCGTCGAGGATCCGAAACACCTCGGGGGGCGGCGAAGGTGCACTCCGCGTTCAAGCGGCAAAGGGACGGATCGACCGCAACCCTCATCGTGGCCCCTCGTCAACCCAAGCCGAGCAGGCGCACGGCGTTCTCCTTGAGGATGAGCGGCCGCACCTCGTCCTTGAAGTCGGCCTGCTCGAAATCCGCGAGCCACCGGTCGGGCGTGATCATGGGGTAGTCGGAGCCGAACAGCACGCGGTCGCGCAGCAGCGTGTTCGCGTAACGGACGAGCTGCGGCGGGAAGTACTTCGGCGACCAGCCGGAGAGGTCGATGTAGACCTGCTCCTTGTGGAGCGCGACCGAGATCGCTTCGTCCTGCCAGGGGAACGACGGGTGCGCGAGCACGATCTTGAGATCCGGGAAGTCCACCGCCACGTCGTCGACGTACATCGGATTCGAGTACTTGAGCCGGATGCCGCCGCCGCCTCGCAGGCCGCTGCCGATCCCGGAGTGGCCCGTGTGGAAGAGCGCGGGCACGCCGGCCGCCTGGATCGCCTCGTACATCGGGTAGAAGGCTCGGTCGTTGGGGTAGAAGGCCTGGATGTTGGGGTGGAACTTGAACCCGCGGACGCCGTGGTCGCGGACGAGCCTCGTCACCTCGTCTGCGGCGTTTGGCCGGTGCGGATCGACCGAGGCGAAGGGGACGAGCACGTCGGGGTTGGCGGCGGCGGCGGCGGCGATCTCCTCGTTGGGGACGGCCTTCCGTCCGGTGACCGTCTCCGCGTCGACGGTGAAGACGACAGCGAGGAGCTTGCGCTCCCGGTAGTAGCGGACGACGTCGTCGACGGTGGGCGTGCCCGCCTCGCCGAAGTAGCGCGCCGCCGCCTGCCGCCACTCCGGCAGGAGCCCGTCCTCGCCGCTGCGCCCCACCTCGGCGTGGACGTGGACGTCGATGGCGACGATGTCGTCGAGCGCGAGCGTCATCGCAGCTCGAGGCGGCCGTCCTTGAGCACAGGACGTCCGTCGCCGCCGAGACAGTCGAAGCCGTAGCCGTCGTCGAGCGAAACGACGCGCGTGGTCAGGGTCTCGCCGGGGAAGACCGGGGCGGAGAAGCGGACGGCGAGCCGGCGGACGGCCCGCGGATCGGTGACGCCGGCGGCTTCGCGCACCGCGCGAGCGGCGAACGCGAGCGTGCAGAGCCCGTGCACGATCCGTCCCGGAAGCCCGACCGAGCGCGCGAAGTCGTCGTCGAGGTGGATCGCGAAGCGGTCGCCGGAGGCCTCCGCGTAGCGCTCCGGTTGATCCTCCGCGAGCTCGGAGCGGATCTCCGCGAGCGGCGTCCTCCCGTCGACCTCGAGGCGGTGGGCGGGGGCTCGCTCGCCGACGCTGTCTGTTGCCGACACGCCACGGAAGAACTCCGTCACCCACTGCTCGTTGACGAGCTCTCCGTCCTCGCGGCGGGTCTCCGTCCTGATCACGAGCACCGTACCGTTCGGGCGCGCCAGCAGGGCGGTCGGCGTGGCGCGCGAGACGAGTCGCATTCCCGCTTCGAGCGGGCGGTGCAAGAGCATGTCCTGCTCGTAGTGGACGACCCGGCGTCGAGCCTCCTCGGAGGCGACCGAGCGCGACGCGGGCTCGATCGTCTCCCAGACGGGGAGGATCGCGAACACCGGTCCGCCTGGGAGGTCGTCGGTCGCTGCCGCGTAGCGCTCGAGCGCCTCGGTCGTGACCTCGAAGCGATGCTCGGGTCCCGGCCGACCGAGCGCGGCGAGGTCGAACGGCTCGCTCACGCGGTCATGCCCGTCGTCTGGCCGCCGCTCGCCGTGAGCACCTGGCCGTGGACGAAGTTCGACCAGGGGCTACAGAGGAAGAAGATCGTCCCCGCCGCCTCCTCCGGACGCGCCGGTCGGCCGAGCGGGATCGTCTTGGAGATCGCCTCCCGGATCTCTCCCGGCAATGCCGCCGTCATCCGCGTCTCGACGAAGCCGAAGGCGACGGCGTTGACGTTCACCTTGAACGGCCCCCACTCCCGGGCGAGCGTCTTGGTGAGTCCGATGAGGCCCGCCTTGGCCGCCGCGTAGTTCGCTTGGCCGACGTTCCCCTGCGTGCCGGAGACCGACGTGACGTTCACAACCTTGCGGAACACCTCTCGACCTGCCTCTCGGTCGGCCTTCCCCGCGTCGCGTAGGTGCGGCGCAGCCGCCCGCAGCACCTTGAAGGGCACGACCGTGTGCAGCTCGAGCATCGCTCGGAACTGCTCGTCGCTCATCTTGTGGGCCATCCCGTCCCAGGTCGCGCCAGCGTTGTTGACGACGATGTCGAGCGCTCCGAACGCATCGACGGCGGCCTGCACGAGCGACTCGGGGACCCCGTCTCGCGTCAGGTCGCCCGCGAAGGCGATGCTGTCGCCGCCGATCTCGGCGGCCGTCTGCTCGGCGAGGTCTCCGTCGAGGTCGTTCACGAGCACCCGCGCGCCGTGCTCGGCGAGGAGGGCGGCGGTCGCCCGGCCGATGCCTCGCGCCGAGCCGGTGACGATCGCAGCCTTGCCGTCGAGCACTCCCATCGAGCGCAGCTCCTCTCCTTCGACGTAGACTCTGTAGTCAGGTTACCTGATAACAGCGACTGGCGGATCATACCGCCGACCGCCGCGGTCAGCGCTCGGGCAGGCCGGCGTGCAGGGCGCGGACGGCGGAGATGAGGCCGTGCCGAAGCGCATCGCGCTCCGTCGGGGAGAGGTCGCGGAGCATCTCCTGCTCGAGCTCGTCGACGGCGCGCTCGCAGGCGGCGAGAACGCGGCGACCCTCGCGCGTCAGCCCGGCCGGGTAGACGCGGCGGTGGTTCGGGTGCCGACTGCGCTCGATCAAGCCCTTCGCCTCGAGCGCCTCGATCACCTCGCTCATCGCTTGCGGCGACATGTACGCCCGCCGGGCGAGCTGCGCGTTCGAGAGCGCGCCTCGTCGGCCGAGCACGCTCAAGGTCGTGTACTGGAGCACCGTCAGGCCGTGCACGGAGACTCGCTCGTTGATCGCGCGGCGCAGCGCTCGCTCGAGGCGCGCCACGACGTAGCTCACCCGCGGTTCCCCGCTTGCGTCCGCCGGGGTCGCCGTGGGGTCGTGGAAGGCACTCGTCGTGTCCATCCCCCTCATAATGTCAGGTAGCCTGAAACGCCGCCGGGATGAACCTCGCTGCGATTCTCGCATCAGCAGCCGGTGAGCATGCGAGCCGGCCCGCGCTTCTCGTCGACGGAGAGACGGTGAGCCACCGTGCGCTCGAGCGCCGGGCGGCCGGTGTCGCGGCAGGGCTGCGTCGGCGCGGCGTGCGGTCCGGCGACCGGGTCGTGGTTCGGCTGCCGAACGGGACGCCATTCGTGGAGGCCCTCCTCGGCGTGCTACGCGCGGGAGCGGTGGCCGTGCCTCTCAACGTCCTCCTTGCGCCGCCGGAGGTCGAGGAGCGGATTCGGCTGACGCGACCCGCGGCGGTGCTCGACGATCCCGAAGCGCTTCCGTCCGGGAGCGGCCGGTTCGAACCGGTCGAGCGGGAGCCGGGAGATCCGGCAGCGATCCTCTTTACCTCTGGCACCTCCGGGCGGCCGAAGGGCGCAGTACTCACCCACGGCAGCATCGCAGCGGCGGCAGACAACGTTGCCTCGGCGGTCTCGCTCGGCCCGGACGACATCGTGCTCGGTGTGGCGCCGTTTGCGCACGTGCTCGGGCTCTCGACCGGCCTCGTTGCGACGCTCTCGCGCGGCGGAGCGGTAGCCGTCGAGGCGCGCTTCGACCCCGAGCGGACGCTCGCGCGCATGGCCGCGACCCGCACGACGGTGCTGCTCGGTGTGCCGACGATGTGCATGGGGCTGTGCGAGGCGGCGGCCGGCGCCGAGCGGTTGCCGCAGCTCCGGCTCGCCCACGTCGGTGGCGCGCCGCTTCCGGCGGAGCTCGCGCGCCGCTTCGAGGAGACGTTCGCCGCCCCGCTCTACGAGGGGTACGGCCTGACGGAGATGTCGGGAGTGGCGACGACCTACACGGTCGGCGAGCCGCAGCGCCCGGGCTCGGTGGGCCATCCGCTCGGGGAGACCGAGGTGCGCATCGTCGAGCCCGACGAGGAAGGTCGAGGCGAGGTGCAGTTCCGCGGCCCCTCGGTCGTGTCGGGCTACTTCGAGGACCCCGGGGCGACCGCCGAGGCGATCTCCGCCGACGGCTGGCTCGCCACCGGCGACGTCGGTCGCCTCGACGGCGGCGGCTACCTCTACCTCGTCGACCGGCGCAAGGAGGTGGTGATCCGGGGTGGGTACAACGTCTACCCACGCGAGGTGGAGGAAGTGCTCTACGCCCATCCCGCGGTGCTCGAGGCGGCGGTGGTCGGAATCCCGGACGAGCGGCTGGGCGAGGAAGTGGCCGCGGCGATCGTGCCTCGGCCGGGGGCCGAGCTCGACGTCGAGGAGCTCCAGGCCTGGGCGCGGGAGCGGCTCGCCGCTTACAAGGTGCCGCGCCGTCTCGCCTTCGTCGACGAGCTGCCGAAAGGCCCCACCGGAAAGATCCTCAAGCGTGCGCTCGACCTCGAGACCCTCGCGTGGCGGTGAGCTCGTCGAGGCCTGCGACGAGCGCCCCCGCATCGAGGAGCCGAAGGCGCTTCCGGGTGCGATCGAGCGCATCGGGGCCGAGCGCGGTGGCGAGCGGCCAGGCGAGGTGGCGGGCGAGGAAGCGGGCGCCGGCGCGGGGCTCGCCCGAGCGGGCGAGCGCGGCGAGGCGACGGTGCTGGGTGAACGATCCGATCTTCCGCCCGTTCACGGACGAGGAACCGGCGGTGGCGCTGCCCTGCGGCTGGATGCGGGACCGTGCGCAGCGAATGCATGCGCGCCTGCTCCCGAGAGCGTGCGATGATCGCGGGTCGTGACCGATCCAGCCGATCTGGGCGTCGAGGAGGCGGCTGCGGCGCTTGCGCGGCGCGAGCTGTCCTCGCGCGAGCTGGTGCAGGCGTGCCTGGCGCGGATCCGGGAGCGGGACGGCGTGCACAGCTTCGACGGCGACCCGGAGTCGATCAACGCGTGGGTGCGGGTCTACGAGGAGGACGCGCTCGCCGCCGCGAACCGGGCCGACGAGAGCCGCTCCCACGGGGACGCGCCGCCGCTCTGCGGCGTCCCCATCGGGCTGAAGGACCTCTATGCCGTCGCCGGCAAGCCGCTCACGGGATCGAGCCGCGTCCTCGACGACGTGCCCGCACGCGACTGCGCCGCGTGGGCGCGGCTCGCCGCGGCGGGGATGGTGCTGCTCGGCCACCTGCACACCCACGAGCTCGCCGCCGGGGGAACCACCGACCAGGTGGGGAACCCCTGGGCGCTCGACCGCTCGCCGGGCGGCTCGAGCGGCGGCTCGGCGGCGGCGCTCGCCGCCCGAATGGTGCCCGCCGCGACCGGCACCGACACGGCCGGGTCTTTGCGCATCCCCTCGGCGCTCTGCGGCACGTCGACGATCAAGCCAACGCGCGGGCTCGTGCCGCTGCGGGGCGTCGTCCCGCTCGCTCCGTCGCTCGACCACGCCGGACCGATGGCGCGGTCCGTTCGCGACTGCGAGTCGCTGCTCGCCGCCATGGCCGCCGTCTCGCCGCCCGCCGAGCGGCGACCGCTCCGGCGAGTCGCCGTCTCCCCGCGCGTCGGCGAGCTCGATCCCGACGTGGCGGACGGCTTCGACGCCGCGCTCGAGGCGCTCGACGCGGAGCTCGTCTCGCCGCCGCCGCCCGACGTGCCGCTCGACCTCGGTCTGGCCTTCCTCGACCTCCTCTGTACCGAGATGCTCGCCTGGCACCGTCGCTTCGACGGTCGGCGCGAGCTGTACCGGCCCTCGGTCCGGAGCTTCCTCGAGCACGGCGAGCGTCGAGCGATGACCGGCGAGGAGATCGTCGCCGTGCAGCACCGACGCGCGGAGGAAGCCGCTCGCTGGCTCGACTGGCTGGCCGAGCATCGCGTGGACGCGCTCATCGAGCCGACGGTGCCGATCGTCGCTCGCAAGCGCGGCCGCGGCTACGACGAGCCGTTCACCGACGCCACCGAGATCTCACTTACCCACTACTGGGACTGGATGGGCTTCCCGGTTGTCGCGCTCCCCTCCGGCGTTGGACGACGGAGCGGTCTACCGACGAGCGTCTCGCTGATCGGAGCGCCCGGCGCAGACTGGGACCTGCTCGCCGCCGGGGCTGCTCTCCAGGACGCGCTTGGGATGCCCACTCCCTACGCGCGGTAGCCGAGATGGGCCGAAATGTCGGCCGCGGTGCGCCGTAGCGTCGAGCTCAGCCGCGCGACGAGCTCGGCCATCGAGACCATCGTCCTGTGCACGGCGAGGTTGATCGCGGCGACCGCGGTCCCGTCGTGCACGAGCACCGGCGCCGCAATCGAGCGGAGGCCGTACGCGAGCTCCTCGTTGTTGATCGCGAAGCCGTTCTCGCGCACGCGTGCGAGCTCCTCGGCGAGCGCCGAGCGCGACACGATCGTGTTCGGGCCGCGGCGTGCGAAGTCGATCCGGTCGAGCGCCGCCTCCCGCTCCTTCTCGGGCAGGTACGCGAGGAGCACCTTGCCGAGCGAGGTGCAGTACGCGGGCAGGCGCGAGCCGACGTGGAGGTCGAGGTCGATCTCCCGCTGGCCGGCCCGGGAGCTCCGGCAGCGCTCGACGTAGACGATGTCGAGCCCGTCGAGGATCGCCATGTTCACCGTGTAGCCGGTCTCGTCGGAGAGCCGCCGCAGGTGCGGGGCGGCGACCTCGCGCAGCTCCATCGAGTTGATCGCGGAGAAGCCGAGGTCGAGCACGCGCGGCCCGAGCCGGTACTTCTTCGTCGCCGTGTCCTGCTGGAGGTAGCCCAGCTTGGCGAGCGTCGCGATGTAGCGGTGCGCCGTGCTGCGGCTAAGGCCGATCTCGCGGCCCAACTCACTGACGCCGAGCAGCGGCCGCCCGGAGCGGAAGGCGGAGAGGATGGCGAGCCCACGCTCGAGCGACTGGGAGTGGGCGGAGGCGGTGTCGGATTGTGAGGTCATACCGTTCCGAAGGATAGAGCCGTTCCGAAAAATAGAACAGCATCTTGACAGGTGAACCAAGGGGGACGTACGTTCCGCCGCATCGACACCGGGGTCGCAACGGCCAGCGAGCTCAGGCTCGAGAAGCTCCGTCGCCAAGTCGCTTACCTGGAGGAGCGCTCGCCCTTCTACCAAGGCAAGCTGCGCGACGCGGGAGTGGGCGTCCGCGCGCTCGAGTCGCTCGAGTCGCTCGTGCGCTTCCCGCTCACCACCAAGCAGGAGATCCGCGAGTCACAGGAGGCCGCGCCGCCGCTCGGGCGTCACGCCTGCGTCGGGCTCGAGCAGGTCGTGCGGCTCCACGCCTCGACCGGGACGACCGGCCGGCCGAGCTGGGTTGGTCTCACCGTTCGGGACGTCGAGATCTGGACGCAGCTCACGGCCGAGTCCTTCCGCACGCAAGGGATCCGCCGCGACGACATCGTCGTCCACGCCGCAGGGCTGACGCTGTTCGTCGGCGGCTTGCCCGTGCAGGACGCGATCGAGCGCATCGGGGCGACGTTCGTCCCGATCGGAACCGGCGGGTCGGAGAAGGTGCTCGGGGCGATGCGCACGCTGGGCCGCACGGTTCTCCACTGCACGCCGTCGTACGCCCTCTACTTGGCCGAGTGGCTGCGCGCACGCGAGATCGACCCGCGCTCGCTTCGGGTGCGCAAGCTCACGTGCGGCGGCGAGCCGGGCGCCGGCCAGCCGGCGGTGCGTGCCCAGATCGAGGAGGCGTGGAACGCCCCGGTGACCGAGGGGCTCGGAAACGCCGACATGGCGCCCGTGATCTGGGGAGAGTGCGAGCACCAGGTCGGGATGCATCTCACCGGCGGAGAGTGGGTGTACGCGGAGCTGATCGACCCGGAGACGGAGGAGCCCGTTCCCTGGGAGACGGGCGTCGAGGGCGAGCTCGTCTACACGGCCCTTGAGCGCGAGTGCTGCGGGCTGCTGCGCTTCCGCACGCGCGACCGGTTGCGCGTGGTCGGGATGGACTGCGTCTGTGGCCGGCCCGGGCCCCGCGTTCGCTGCATTGGCCGTACGGACGACATGCTGATCGTGCTCGGCGTCAACGTCTTCCCCGCCGCGATCCGCGACGTGGTCGCGGAGCTCCAGCCTCGCACGACCGGCGCGATGCAGGTCGTGCTGCCGGAGCCGGGTCCGCGTGTCGAGCCGCCGCTCCGCGTGGACGTGGAGCACGCCCCCGGCGTTCGCGACCTCGACGGGCTGCGCGGCGAGCTGGAGACGCGGATCCGCGAGCGGCTCACGATCCCGGCGCGGGTGACGCTGGTCGGGCCCGGCAGCCTTCCCCGCTCGGAGATGAAGACGGCGTTGACGCGAATCGAGGAGACGAGGTGAGCAGAGGGTTCCTGAGCCCGTACGAGGTCGAGACGCCCGCCGGCGCCGAAGGCTGGGAGGAGATGTACCCCTACTACCTCCTGTTCGACCCGGCCCGGCGCGAGACGGAGGAGAGCCGCTTCTGGTTCTACAACGGCATGCACTTTCCGGAGCCGATGCCGGCCTTCGACATGATCACGGCCGCGTCGTGCTACCTCTCGATCGGTCTGTACCAGGGGCGCGTGTTCACGATCCCGAACGTGCTCGGCATCGAGCACCGCGTCGTCAACGGGTACGTCTACATCACCTCCAACGAGGTGAGCGACCCGGGGGAGATCCAGCAGCGGCTCGAGACCTTCCTGCCGCGGATCGGCTTCTACTACGAGAACTGGGACACGCTCGTCGCCCGGTGGCAGGCCGAGGTCGACCGGCGGATCGAGGAGCTGGCGGCGCTCGAGGTGCCGCGCCTGCCCGCGGTCGAGAGCGAGCAGGAGCTGCTCCACGACCACAAGCTCGGCTCCAACTACCGGCTCATGGCGGCGTATGACCGCTGCGTGCACCTCTACAACGAGCTGAACCAGCTCCACTTCGAGCTGCTGCTGCTCGCCTACGGCGCCTACCTCACGTTCTTCCAGTTCTGCCAGGACGCCTTCCCCGACATGGGGTTACAGGCGATGTCGCAGATGATCGCCGGTTACGACACGACGATGATGCGCCCGGACGACGAGCTGAAAGCGCTCGCCGCGAAGGCGCTCGAGCTGGGTGTGGACGGCGCCTTCGCCGAGGGCCGCTCGCACGACGAGGTGCTCGCGGAGCTCAACGGCAGCGAGGCCGGACGGGCGTGGATCGCCGACCTCGAGGCGCGCAAGCACCCGTGGTTCTACATGTCGACCGGCGATGGCTTCTACCACCACCACCGCGCCTGGGTGGACGACCTGCGCTTGCCGTTCGCGGCGATCGCCGGCTACATCGCCCAGCTGCGCGAGGGCGTCGAGCTGGCGCGCCCGAAGGAGCAGCTGCTCGCTGAGCGAGACCGCATCGCGGCTGAATACCGCGAGCTGCTGCCGGGGGACGAAGAACGGAGGCAGTTTGACGAGATGCTCGGCCTCTGCCGCCGCGTGTTCCCGCATGCGGAGAGCCACAAGTTCTTCATCGAGCACTGGGGCACGTCACTCTTCTTCAACAAGATCCGCGAGGTCGGCGCGGTGATGGCCGAGAACGGCTTCTTCGAGGACGCGGAGGAC
>JADGHP010000036.1 GCA_019683855.1 Thermoleophilia bacterium | reverse complement strand
ACGTTCATGATCGTCTCCGCGAGCAGCCCGGCGACCGGGAGCACGGTCAGGGTCGGGGGCGCGGCGAGCCGGTCGATCGGGACGGTGTCGGTGACGACGATCCCGTCGATGTCCGCGTCGCGGAACTTCTCGAGCGCCCCGCCGCAGAAAACCCCGTGCGTCGCGTACACCCAGACGCCCTTGACGCCGCTCCGGCGCAGCGCCTCCACGTTCGCGAGCAGCGTGCCGCCGGTCATGATCACGTCGTCGCCGACGATCGCGGTCTTGCCCTTGACGCGGCCGGTGATCTCGATGATCTCGGCCTGGTCGCGCGCCGGGCGGGTCTTGTGCATGATCGCGAAGTCCGCCTCGATCATGTGCGCGAAGCGGACGGCGACCTTCGCTCGGCCCTCGTCGGGGGCGACCGAGACGATGTCCGGGCCCGTGAGGCCGAGGTCGCGGAAGTGGCGGGCAAAGAGCGGCAGCGCCGTCATGTGGTCGACCGGGATCGTGAAGAAGCCCTGGATCTGACCGGCGTGCAGGTCCATCGTCAGCACCCGGTCGGCGCCGGCAAGCTGGATCATGTCCGCGATCAGGCGGGCGGAGATCGGCTCCCGCGGCTTCGCCTTGCGGTCCTGACGGGCGTACGGGAAGAGCGGCATGACCGCGGTGATCCGCTTCGCGGAGGCGAGCTTCGCCGCCTGGATCATGAACAGGAGCTCCATCACGTTGCGGTCGACGTCCTGGATCCCGGTCTGGACGAGGAAGACGTCGGCGCCGCGGATCGACTCCAGGTAGCGGCAGTAGGTCTCGCCGTTCGCGAACGTCTCGAGCTCCACCTCGCCGAGCTCGACCCCGAGCTTCTCGGCGATCGCCCGGGCGAGGTCGGGGTGCGAGCGCCCCGAGAAGACCATCAGCCGCTTCTGCGGGCCTCGCTCGATCCAGTGTCCGCGGACGGGCTCGCTCACGATCGCCTTCTCGAGGCCGGGCAGCGCAAGCTCAGTCGCCGTCAGGCTTTCCATGCTTCTCGTAGACCCACCCTTCCTTCGTGATCTGTCGGGGCGCGAACCCGGCCAGCGAGCCGGGGGGGACATCATCCGTGATGACCGCGCCCGGCGCAATCCACACGTCGTCGCCCACCTCCACCGGGGCATCGAAGACAGTGTCGACGCCGGTCCTGACATTGCGGCCGATGCGCGTCCGCGCCTTGGGCAGGCCCGGCTGGTGCTTGAAGTTGGCGGTGATGTTGCCGGCGGCGATGTTCGTGCCCTCGCCGATCTCGGCGTCGCCGATGTAGGAGAGGTGCGGCACCTTGGCGGCGGCGCCGATCGTGGAGGCCTTCACCTCGACGAACGTGCCGATCTTCGCGCCCTCGCCCACCACCGTGCCCGGACGAACGTAGGCGAACGGGCCGATCTCGACGCCGCCGGCGATCCGGACCGGGCCGCGCAGGACGCTGAACGGGTGGATGGTGGTGTCCGGCCCGATCTCCACGTCCGCGTCGATCCACGTGGAGGACGGGTCGACGATCGTCACCCCGGCGAGCATGTGCGCCTCGTTGATCCGGTCGCGCAGCGCGGCGGCGACCGCGGCCAGCTCCGCGCGCGTGTTGATCCCCTCCACCTCGAGCGGATCGGGCGCCACGTGCACCGCGCACCGCTCGCCGTCCGCGGCGAGGATGCCGAGCGCGTCCGTCACGTACAGCTCGCCCTGCGCGTTGTGCGGCTGGAGCCGCTCCAGCGCGGGCCAGAGCCGCTCGCCGCGGAAGACGTAGATGCCCGAGTTCGCCTCGGAGAGCGCCAGCTCCTCCGGGGTCGCGTCGCGCGCCTCGACGATGCGGGCGAGCCGGCCGTCGCCGTCGCGGACGACGCGTCCGTAGGCGCGCGGGTTCCGCGGCTCGAAGGAGAGCACGGTGGCGGCGGCGGCGGCGGAGCGGTGGGTCTCGACGAGCGCCTGCAGCGTCTGCGGCCGGAGCGCGGGCACGTCGCCGTTGAGCACGAGCACGTCGGCGGCCTCCCCGTCGAGCGCCGAGCGCGCGGCGCGCACGGCGTCGCCGGTGCCGAGCGGGCGCTCCTGGACGGCGACCTCGACGCCGTCGAAGAGGTCGCGCGTGTCGGGCGAGGCGACGACGACGAGGCGCTCGACCCCGGCGTCGCGCGCAGCCGCGATCACCCAGTCGACCATCCGCCGCCCGAGCAGCGGGTGCAGGTGCTTCGGCGTCGCGCTGCGCATGCGCGTGCCGAGGCCGCCGGCCATCACGACTGCTGCGAGCTCGTCCGCCATCTCAGTGGCCAAGCTGGGGCGCCAGGATTCGAACCTGGGATCGCGGGACCAAAACCCGCTGCCTTACCGCTTGGCTACGCCCCACCGTGCTGTCTCCGCTCAGTCTAGGAGGAGGGGGCTCGCGGGGGAACCAGGGGTGCCCCCGCGGAGAAAACCCGCTGCCTTACCGCTTGGCTACGCCCCACCGTGCTGTCTCCGCTCAGTCTAGGAGGAGATGTCCTGCCGGAAAACGCCGGCCGGGCCGCGCGGCCGATCCGGCCCGGAGGCGGAGTCTAGCGCCGGTCGAGGAAGACGAAGAGGAGGGCGATGGCGGCGAAGGCGACGACCGCGACGATCACCGTCCAGAGGAGGATGAAGGCGAGGATCGCGGCGATCACCGCCAGGAGCTGCGAGGCGGCGAAGATCCACGACGTCTGCCGGATGGTGTCCGAGCGCGAGTCGCGCCCGACGAGGAGGTAGGCGGCGACGGCGACGACGGCGAGGACGATGACGGTCCAGCGGGAGATGTCCTGAGCCGCCCAGACGACGATCGCCTCGGCGGCCGCGATCCAGAAGGCGAGGCGGACGCGCCGGGCTCGCAGCCAGCGCCCGACGCGGCTCGTGCGCTGCTCCAGCACGTGTGGAGACCCGCTCAGCACCGCGTCAACCGTACCACGCCGGCGCCGTGAGCCAGGTGCGCCCGAATCGCCGCAGGGCCTTCTTCGCGGCCGCCGCCTCGCGGCGGTCCTGGAAGAGCCCGTACAGCGTCGGCCCGGCGCCGGTGACGTCGGCGCGGAAGGCGCCGTGGGCGAGCAGCTCCTCGGCGAGCGGCGAGCTGGCGAGGTCGTTCGGGGGCAGCGCGGCGAGGTCGCGGGGCCGCGCGACGCGAGCGAGCGCCTCGAGCAGGGCGCGGCGCCGCGCCTCCCATCCGTCGGCCCCGCCGCGAGCGTCGAAGTCGGCGTAGACGGCGGCGGTCGAGGCCTTCTTCGCGCCCCGCGGCAGGAGGAGGACGACCCAGTAGTCCTGCGGCAGGTCGAGCGGCTCGAGCTCGACCCCGTCGCCGGTCCCGAGCTGCGGTCCCTCGGTGAGGAAGAACGGCACGTCCGCGCCGATCGTCGCCGCGAGCGCGCGCAGCTCGGCGGGCGGCAGCGGGCGCGGCAGCGTGTCGTTCGCGAGGCGAAGCGCGGTGGCGGCGTCCGAGCTACCGCCGCCGAGCCCGCCGGCGACCGGGATCTGCTTCTCGATGCGAACCCGCCAGCGCGGCTCGACCCGGACGCGGCACGCGAGCGCCTCCAGCGCGCCGCGCACGAGCGTGTCCTCCGGAAAGCCCTCGACGTGGAGCCGCGTCGACGGCTCGAGCTCGATGCGGTCGACGAGGCCGAGCCGCTGGTAGACGGTCACGATCTCGTGCTTGCCGTCCTCGCGCAGGGGTCCGACCACGAGCGCGAGGTTGATCTTCGCGGGCGCCGGCGCTCTCACGCGGGTGAGCCTCCCGAATCCGGCGCGTCCTCTCTCCCGGTCTCGCCCCCCAGGGCCCGGGCGAGCGCGACGAACTCCTGCGGCGCGAGCGCCTCCGCGCGCGTCGCGGGCGAGCGGCCGATCGCGGCGAGCGCCTCGGCGGCGCGCTCGCGGTCGGCGAGACCGGCGAGCGCGAGCGAGTTCGGGAGCGTCTTGCGCCGGTGCGCGAACGCGGCCGTCACGACCTGCTTCACGCGACCGAAGTCGGGCGGCAGCTCGGTGCGGCGGAAGGCGACGAGCGCCGAGTCGACGTTCGGGCGCGGTCGGAAGACGGTGCGCGAGACCGGGTGGAAGCCGGTGCGCTCCGCGGCGAGCTGGACGAGCACGGAGACGGCGCCGTAAGGCTTCGCCGCGGGAGCCGCGAACAGGCGATCCGCGACCTCCCGCTGCACCATCACGCACCAGAGCCGGATCCCGGGGAGCCCGTCGAGGCTCTCGACGAGCAGCGGCGCCGCGACGTTGTACGGCAGGTTGGCGACGAGCTTGGTCGCGTCGGGCGCGAGCGCGGCGAGGTCGAGCCGGAGCGCGTCGCCGAGGTGGAGCTCGACGTTCGGCCCGGCGTCGCGCAGGTGCGGCTCGAGTGAGGCGTCCACCTCGACCGCGTGGACGCGGGCGACGCGCGCGGCGAGGTAGCGGGTGAGGACGCCGAGGCCCGGCCCGATCTCGAGCACAACGTCGTCGGGCGCGAGCTCGGCCAGGCGGCCGATCACGCCGAGTAGGTTCTCGTCGACGAGGAAGTGCTGGCCGAGCTCCTTCTTCGGCGAGACGCTCACACCGGCAACCCGAAGCACGCGGCGGCGTTGCGCTCGATCCGCGCCTCGAGCTCGGCCGGCTCCTCCCCGCGCGCGGCGGCGAGCGCGGCGAGCGTATGCCGCACGTAGGCGGGCTCGTTGCGGCGGCCGCGCACCGGCTGCGGCGCGAGGTAGGGCGCGTCGGTCTCGGCGAGGATCCGGTCCGCCGGCACCTGCGTCGCGGCGAGCCGCAGGTCGGTCGCCTTGGGGAAGGTGACGTTGCCGGCGAACGAGACGTACCAGCCGCGCTCGAGCGCCTCCGCCAGGAGCCGCGTCGACGAGAAGCAGTGGAGGACGACCGTGCCGGAGAAGGACGCGAGCGCGGCGCGGGTGTCCTCGTCGGCGGCGCGGGTGTGAATCACGACCGGCTTGCCGATGTCGGCCGCCAGCGCGAGCTGCGCGTCGAGCAGCCGGCGCTGCGCGTCGCGGGGCGCGTAGTCGCGGAAGTGGTCGAGCCCGATCTCGCCGACCGCGACCGCCTTCGGGTGGCTCTGCAGGCGGCGGACCTCCTGAATCGCTCCCGGCTCGACGCGTCCCGCTTCGTGCGGGTGGATGCCGAGGATCGCGTAGACGCCCTCGTGGTCCTCGGCGAGCTCGAGCGCGCGGCGACAGCGGGCGGGATCCGTGCCGACGGTGAGGATGCGCGAGACGCCCGCCTCCCGCGCCCGCTCGACGGCCGCGTCGGGGTCGTCGAGCGCGTCGAGGTGCGCGTGCGTGTCGATCACAGCCCGAGGCGTGCCAGCTCGTCCGCGACCGTCTCGGGCGGGAGCTTGCGGAAGAGCGGTCGCGGCTCCCGGAGCTTCTGGCCGGCGGGCGGCTCGCTCGGCGCCCACGAGCCGACCCAGCTCCCGTAGTCGCCGGTGAGCACCTCGTGCGTGGAGCCGTCCTCCTCGGTCACGGTCTCGTACGCGAGCGGGCCGGCGAGCAAGCCCTCATACCCGAGCAGCTCGTGGACGAGCTGCGAGCTGAACGGCAGGAAGGGCGCGAGCAGGGTCTTCAGCGAGTCGACGCAGGTGAGCGCGACGTTGAGGACGGTCGCGGCGCGCTCGCGGCTCGTCGTCACGAGCGACCACGGGGCCTCCTCGCTCAGGTACTGGTTGGTGAAGGCGCTGCACCGCATCGCCTCTTGGACGGCGGCACGGAAGCGCGTCTGCTCGATGAGCGCGCCCACCACGTCGAAGGCGCGGCCGACCTCGTCCAGGACGGCGCGATCCTTCGCGGTCAGCTCGCCCCGCGCAGGCACCTCGCCGAAGGTGCGATACGCGTTCACGAGCGTCCGGTTGACGAGGTTGCCCCAGTTCGCGAGCAGCTCGTCGTTGTTGCGCCTGACGAACTCCTCCCACGTGAAGTCGGTGTCTTGCGTCTCCGGCCCAGCCGCGGTGAGGTAGTAGCGCAGCGGATCGGCGTCGTAGCGGCTGAGGAAGTCGGCGACCCAGATCGCGATGTTGCGGCTCGTGGACGCCTTCTTCCCCTCCATCGTCAGGTACTCGCTCGCGACGACGTTCGTCGGCAGGTGCAGGTCGCCCCGCCCCGCGCCGAGCTCGCCGCCGCTGCCGTAGCCGAGCAGCATCGCGGGCCAGATCACCGAGTGGAAGACGATGTTGTCCTTACCCATGAAGTAGAAGTGGGCGGCGTCCGGGTTCTGCCACCACTCGCGCCAAGCGTCGGGGGTGCCGCGGTTGTGCGCCCATTCGACGCTCGCGGACAGGTAGCCGATGACCGCGTCGAACCAGACGTAGATCCGTTTCGACTCCTCCGGGTAGCCGTCGACCGGGACGGGGACGCCCCAGTCGATGTCGCGCGTCATCGCGCGCGGCTTCAGCTCCCGCACGAGCCCGAGCGAGAAGTTCTTGACGTTGGGACGCCAGCCCTCCTGCGCCGAGAGCCACTCGGCGAGCCGCTCCGCGAAGGCCGGCAGGTCGAGGAAGAGGTGCGTGGTCTCGCGGAACTCGGGCGCCGAGCCGTCGACGATCGAGCGCGGCTCGATCAGGTCGACCGGGTCGAGCTGGTTGCCGCAGTTGTCGCACTGGTCGCCGCGCGCCTCGGCGTACCCGCAGATCGGGCACGTCCCCTCGATGTAGCGGTCGGGCAGCGTGCGGCCCGTCGAGGCGGAGAAGGCGCCGAGCGTCGTGCGCTCGACGAGGTAGCCGTTGTCGTAGAGCGTCCGGAACATGTCCTGCGTGACCCGGTAGTGGTTCCGCGTGCTCGTGCGCGTGAACAGGTCGTACGAGATGCCGAGGTTGCGCAGGTCGTCGCGGATCAGCGCGTTGTTGCGGTCGGCGAGCTCACGCGGCGAGACGCCTTGCCTGTCCGCCGAGACCATGACCGGCGTCCCGTGCTCGTCCGTCCCGCTCACCATCAGGACGTCGTTGCCCTTGAGGCGGTGGTAGCGCGCGAAGACGTCGGCGGGCACCGCGAACCCCGCTACGTGCCCGATGTGACGCGGACCGCTCGCGTACGGCCAGGCGGGCGCGACGAGGATCTTCTGCGGCGTCTGCGGCACGCGCGGTCGCTCCTTCGGTCGTCGTGGACGGGCTACGGATCATACGAACGGCTCCCAACCCTCCTGCCGCGACAAGCGCGCCGCCCGCTGCGATCCCGAGCAGGAGCGCGAGCGGGAAGGCGTGCCGCCCGAGCCGCGCCGGCCGCGGCTCCGCTCCGGCTGCCGCGCCGGGCCACCGGGGCTCCGCCCGGCGGGGCGAGACCGGCGCGCCGCGGGCGGGTGCGGGCACGGCCGGGACACGCATGCTCGGCGTCGCGGCCGTCACGACCCGCGGCTCGGACGCAGTCGACGAGGCCGCGACCGACCCGTCGCGGAAGACGCCCGCCGCTTCTGTCGCCGACGCCTCGCTCGGTCGAGCTCGCAGGGGCGGATGCGGGCGGGCGACGAGAGAGTCGGCCTCGAGCGCCGGCGCTTCCCAGCGGGACGAGGCTCCCTCGGCCGGCGGCTCGGACGCCGTCTGCTCGCCGACCGGCGACGATGTCTCCGGCGCTGCCGCGGGCTCCGGCGCCGGCTCGACGGGGGAAGCGGGCGCGGCGGGAGCGGGCGCGGCGGGAGCGTCGGCTGCAGGCGCCGCGTTCGCCGTCGCCGTCCGGCCCGCGGGAGGCGTCGCCTCGGCAGCCGGCGTCGTCTCGGCCGGTGGCGCCGTGTCCGCAGCCGGCGGGGTCTCCACAGCCGAGGTCGTCTCCGCGGTCGGGGTCGTCTCCGCAGGCGGGGTCGCGTCCTCAGAGGGCGTCGAGGCCGGGGGCGGCGCCTCGCCCGCAGGTGCGCCGTCCTCCGCCGGCTCGGAGGCGGGATCCTCGGGAGGCGCCGGCGGCGCGACCGGCAGGAGCGAGAGCGGATCGAGGTAGCCGTTCGCGTCGTCGGCCAGGCGGATGCCCAGGTGCACGTACGGGCCCTCCACCTCCGGCGTCCCGCTGGGACCGACGGTCCCGACCACGTCCCCCTCGGCGACGGTCGCCCCCCGCGAGACGGCGAGCGCGCCGAGGTGGGTGAGCGTCACGGCGAGCCCCTCCGCCGTCTCGATCGTCACCGTCCGCCCGCTCGAGGGGACCGAGCCCGCGAAGGTGACCGTCCCCGACGCGGGTGCGCGTACCGGCGCGCCCGCGGCGGCGCCCACGTCGATCCCCCGGTGCTCGCCGCCGGCGTAGGGATGCGCGCGGTCGAACGAGAAGCCCCGGACGACGGGCCCGTCGACCGGCCAGGTCCAGCCTCGAGCGGCCGGCACCCAGAGCACGAAGAGCAGGACGAGCGGCACGAGTCGTCGCATGCGGGCACCTCCCTGTTGTCGTAGTAGACAACGAGCTGGGGGAGCGTAGCACTCGCCCCTGCTGTTGTCAACCTTGACTACAGCGAGCTTCTGTACAGACGGTTCCGCGGGAGACCGGTGAGGCGCGAGACGATCTCCGCCGCCCTCCTCCTCGGCAAGCCGGCGGCGACGAGCTCGGCGACCGCGGCGAGCGCCTCCCGCTCGCGCGCCTCCCCCGCGCTCCCCGCACCCGGCCCGAGGACGAGCACGACCTCGCCCTTCGGCGGCTCCCCGAACCGCGCCGCCAGCTCCGCCGCGCTCCCGCGCAGGACCTCCTCGAAGCGCTTCGTCAGCTCCCGGCAGACGGCGACCGCGCGCTCCGGCTCGGCCGCCGCCAGCGAGCGCAGCGTCGCCGGCAGCCGTTGCGGCGACTCGAACGCGACCGCGGGCCACGGCCACGAGCGCAGCTCCTCCCAAAGCGCCGCGAGCGCCCGCTCGCCCCGCGGCAGGAAGCCGAGGAAGCGGTACTGCTCGTCGACGAGGCCGGACGCGACGAGCGCGGTCTCCACCGCGGAGGGGCCCGGCAGCACGGTCACCGGAACGCCCGCGGCGAGCGCGGCGCGTACGAGCCGGGCCCCGGGATCCGACACGCCCGGCATCCCCGCGTCGGAGACGAGCGCGACCCGCTCCCCCGCCCGCAGGCGCGGCAGCACCTCGGCTGTCCGCTGCGCCTCGTTGTGCTCGTGGTACGAGAGGAGGCGGGCCTCGATCCCGTGCCGCTCGAGCAGGATCCGCGTGTGGCGCGTGTCCTCGCAGAGCACGACGTCCGCGGCGCGCAGCTCCGCCAGCACGCGCAGCGTCACGTCCTCGAGGTTGCCGATCGGCGTGGCGCAGACGGCGAGCGGCATCAGGTATCCGGGCACGAGAAGCGCCGCACGGCTGCGCCCGCCCCTGTCCAGGGCGGCCGTGTCCCCCGACCAGGTCGCGGGACGTGGCCGCGAGGGACGCGACCGGAACGGACACGTCTCCTGACCTGGTCACGAGACGTGTCCGGGAGAGGCACGTCCAGCCTGCGGAGGAGCTCGCCGGGCCCCGCGCTCATGCCGCGTCGAGCGCCTCGAAGGCGACGAACGCAGCGCCGATCAGGCCCGCGGCCGTGCCGAGCGCGGCGCGCTCGACCCGCACGGTCTCGCGCATCGGCGGCAGCGCCTCGCGGCGCATCACCTCGAGCGCGCTCGGCATCAGGTGCTCCCAGGCCGCGACCCCGAAGCCGCCGCCGATCACGACGAGCTCCGGCCCGAACGCGTTCACGAACGAGCCCATCCCGGAGCCGAGGTAGCGGCCGATCTCGGCGAGGATCCCGAGCGCCGTCCGATCCCCCTCGTTCGCCAGCCGTACGAGGCGGTGCGCGTCCGCCGCCGGGCCGAACGCCTCCCGCGCGGCGTTCCCGGCCGCGAGACCGGTCACGTACGGTTCCAGGTGGCCGCGGCCGGTGCAGGTGCCCTGGCAGGGGCGACCGTCGTGGACGATCACGACGTGCCCGAGCTCGACGCCGGCGCCGTTCGCACCGCGGAAGGGCCGCCCGCCGGCGATCACCCCGCCGCCGAGGCCGGTGCCGAGGGTGAGCATGACGAGGTCGTCCACCCCGCGCCCCGCGCCCGCCCGCCACTCGCCGATCGCGGCCGCGTTGGCGTCGTTCTCGAGCCCGACCGGCAGCCCGAACCGCTCGCGCATGCGGTCGCGCAGCGGCGCCTCCACGAGCGGGATGTTCACGCAGCCGACGACGACGCCGCGGCGCTGGTCGATCGGCGAGGGGACGCCGAACCCGACCGCCGCGATCGAGTCGTCGAGCAGCTCCGCGACCGCCGCCTCCAGCTCCGCGAGCACGTGCTCCTGGGCGTCCTTCGGCGTCGCCCGCTCGTGCCTGCGGAGAACCGTCCCGTCGCGCGCGACGACACCGGCGAGGATCTTCGTCCCGCCGAGATCGACGCCGATCGCGTGCCTGTCGTCCACTCCGAACGGGTACCGTAACCCGCCGCATGACCGTCTCCGGAGAGAAGCCGTATCGCGTCTACCGAGGCGGTCGCGTCAGGGGGAAGGTGCCGCTCGAGCGGCGCGAGCGCGAGGAGCGACGCTCGGCGCGCGCCGACGGGGGCGGCCCGGGGCGGATCGTCGAGCGGCGGCGGCGCCGGCGCTGGACGTGGCGGCGCTCGGTGCCGCTCGCGATCGGCGTCCTCGTCCTCCTGCTCGTGATCTGGACGGTCGCGGGCTACCTCTCGGTGCGAAGCGGCGTCCGCGCCGCGAACAAGCGGCTGCCGGCCTCGACGGCGGCGGCGCTCGAGCCCGACCAGGGGTCGCTCCTCTCGTCGCCGACGAACATCCTCGTGCTCGGCACCGACCACGCCTCGAACGGCCAGGCGGGCCGCAGCACCGACCGGCACTCGGACTCGATGCTGCTGCTGCGCACCGACCCGGGCCGCCACCGCCTGATCTACGTCTCGATCCCGCGCGACCTGCGCACGAGCATCCCGGGCTACGGCGAGCAGAAGATCAACGCCGCGATGCAGATCGGCGGCCCGACGCTCGCGGTGCGCACCGTCGACGCGCTCTTCGGCGACGCGCTGCGGGTGAACCACGTGGTCGTCGTCGACTTCGCCTCGTTCGAGAAGCTGATCGACGCCGTCGGCGGCATCGACGTGAACGTGCCCGAGAACATCCTCTCCAACACGTTCGACTGCCCGTACAGCGCCGCCCGCTGCGCCTCGTGGCAGGGCTGGCGCTTCCACAAGGGCGTCCAGCACATGGACGGCCACCGGGCGCTCATCTACTCGCGGATCCGCGAGAACCGGCTCGACCCCGCCTGGTCCGACTTCACGCGCGGCCAGAACCAGCAGGCGGTGATGCAGGCGACGATGAGCAAGCTCGCGAGCGTCGGCACCTTCCTCCGGCTGCCGTTCAGCGGCGGCGACCTCCTGGCGCCGATCGCCACCGACCTCTCCGCCTGGGAGCTCGCGCAGCTCGGCTGGGTGAAGTTCCGCGCCTCGTCCTCGAGCTCGCTCCACTGCCGGCTCGGCGGCACCGCGACCGACATCGGCGGCGGCTCCTACATCGTCGGCACACAGGAGAACTTCCAGGTGATCCAGACGGTGCTCGGCCACTCGGCGCCGCAGCCGCCGGCGCCCGGCGGGGGCCTGTACGCGCCCGGCTGCGTCGTCGGCAACCAGACGTTCGCGTCGCGTCCGTAGCGCGACGCGGCGCTACTCGCCGGCGGCGGCGGCCTTCTTCTCGGAGCCCGAGGAGGCGGCGGTCTCGCTCTTCGAGCCGGAGGACTCGGCGCCCTCCTTGGCCTTCGCGGCCTTCCCCTTGCCGTAGTCGGTCGTGTAGAAGCCCGAGCCCTTGTAGTGGATCGCGACCGGGTAGAGCACGAGCTCGACTGGCCCCGCGCCGCAGACGTCGCAGCGCTCGGGGGCGGGCGCGGTCATCGACTGGAACCGCTCGAAGACGTGTCCCTCGGGGCAGCGGTACTCGTAGATCGGCATGCGACGGGCAAGGCTACCAGCGGGCGCCAACGCGACCGCTACGGCTCCCGTCTCGTCCGCTGCTCGTCCTCCATCAGCTCCCGGAAGCAGGGCGCGTCCTCGAAGGCGGCGAGCCCGGCAGGGGCCTCGGCGCGCTGCTGGCGGCGGCGGACGAGCTCGCGCCGGCGGGCGGCGGTGGCGAGCGCGGCGGAGGCGCCGACCAGCCCGCCGAGGACGAACGAGCGGACTCTCCCGCGCCGATCCTCGTCGTCCATGGTTCGATTGTACGAGTGCGGCTCGCGACTCTCGGCGACGTGATGCTCGACGTGATCGTGCGGCTCGAGGAGCCGCTCGCGCGCGGCTCGGACGTGCGTGCCGCGACGCGCGCCGGCGCGGGCGGGCAGGCGGCGAACGTGGCGGCGTGGGCGGCGTCGCTCGGGGCGCGGGCACGGTGCATCGCCAAGCGCGGCGACGACGCGGCGGGCGAGCTCGTGGCGCGCGAGCTCGAGGCGCACGGCGTCGAGCTCGTCGGGCCGGTCGCGGCCGGCGCGACGGGGATCGTCGTGTCGATGGTCGAGGACGGGGAGCGCTCGATGGCCTCCGACCGCGGCGTCGCGCCGACGCTCGCGCCCGACGAGCTCGAGGCGGCCTGGCTCGACTGCGACGTCCTGCACCTCTCCGGCTACGCGCTGCTCCGCCAGCCGATCTCCGCGGCGGCGCTCCTTGCGGCGCGGCTCGCGCGGGAGCGCGGCGCCCGCATCTCGGTGGATCTCGCGGCGTGGACCGAGATCCGCCGCTTCGGGCCCGTCCGCTTCCGCGAGCTCCTGGACGAGCTCGCGCCCGACGTCCTCTTCGCCACCGAGGCCGAGTGGGAGCTCCTGGGGCTGGCAGCATCGCCGGCAAGGCCGGCGACGCCCGGCCGGAAGACCGGGACGCCTGCGGCGTCCCCGGGCGGCGCGTACCTCGCGGCGCCCGTCGGGGTGTTGAAGCGGGGCGCGCGCGGGTGCACGGTGCTGACGGAGGAGGCGCGGCTCGACCTCGCGCCGATCGGGACGACGGTGGTGGACACGACCGGCGCGGGCGACGCGCTGGCGGCCGGATTCCTGCTCGGAGGCTCGCTCGAGGAGGCGGCGCGGCGCGGCCTCGAGGCGGCGGCGCGCTGCGTGGCGCGGGTAGGGTCGCTGCCGTGATCCGGGTGGCCGAGGAGGTGC
>JADGHP010000035.1 GCA_019683855.1 Thermoleophilia bacterium | reverse complement strand
GGCGGCGAACTCGCGCATCGTGGGCGAGCGCCCGAGCCGCTCGGCGCAGGCGCGCAGCTCCGCGAGGATCTGCTCGTCGGAGTAGCGCTTGCGGATCCCAGCCTGGAACGCCGCGAGCGCCTTCGGGTCGATGTCGGCCACGGCCCGGTAGCGCGGCTTCGGGGCCATAGCAACAAGTTTAGAGCAGATTGGATCAACCGCAAGTCAACCCGCGCAGGGCGCGGCTGGAGCGGCGAGGAGACGGCGGCCGCCATCCCGAGCTCGGCGACGTCGGCCTCGAGCGGCAGCAGCCGCTCCAGCGCCGCGACGCAGCTCGAGCAGAACTGCGTCACGCCCCGTTGCGGGTATCCGGCACGGTGGGCGGGCGGGCGCCCCCGCGCCGCCCGCGGTACGCTCGCCCCGTGCGTCTCTCCCTTCCGCTTGCCGCCGAGGTCGCGGCCGCGCGCGCGATCGCCGCGCTCTCCCGGCTCGCCGGCGCCGGCGGGGGCACCACGGTGCCGGGGAAGCTGCTCACGACGCTCCACCCTGGCGCGCTCGACCGTCTCGCCGCCCGGCTTGCGGCCGGCGCCGGGGTCGTGTCCGCCACCAACGGCAAGACGACCACCGCGGCGATGGCGGCGGAGATCCTCCGCCCTCGCTTCCGGCTCGCCCACAACGCCGCCGGCGCCAACCTCGTCTCGGGCGTCGCCTCCGCCCTCCTGGCGGCCCCCGGCGCGGAGCTGGGCCTGTTCGAGGTGGACGAGGCGGCGCTGCCCGAGGTGCTGCGACGGGTGCGCCCGCGCGCCGTCTGCCTCGGCAACCTCTTCCGCGACCAGCTCGACCGCTACGGGGAGCTCGAGCTCGTCGCCGAGCGCTGGCGCGACGCCGCCGCGAAGCTGCCCGCGGAGGCGCGGCTCGTCGTCAACGGCGACGACCCGCAGCTCGCCGCGATCGGGCGCGCCCGCGCGGACGCGGTCGTCTTCGGGCTCGACGACCCGCGCCTCGCCCGGCCGGCGCTCCAGCACGCGGCCGACTCCACGCACTGCGTCCGCTGCGGCGCCCCGTACACGTACGCGGCGGCGTACGTCGGCCATCTCGGCGACTACCGCTGCCCGGCCTGCGGCGACGCGCGTCCCGCGCTCGCGCTCGCGGCGCGCGAGGTGGAGCTGCACGGCCTCGAGGGCGCCTCCTTCACGCTCGCGGCGCCCGAGGGGAGGCGCAGGATCGAGCTCGCGCTCCCGGGGCTGTACAACGTCTACAACGCGCTCGGCGCGGCCGCCTTGGCGCGAGCGCTCGGCGCCTCGCTGGACGAGATCGTGGCCGGCCTCGCCCGGTTCAGCCCCGCGTTCGGCCGCTTCGAGCGGATCGCCGTCGGCGACCGCCGGCTGCTCGTGCTGCTGATCAAGAACCCGGCCGGCGCGAACGAGGCCGTGCGGACGCTCGTCGAGGGCGGCGCGCCGAGGCTCGCCGTGATCGCGCTCAACGACGCGATCGCGGACGGGCGGGACGTCTCCTGGATCTGGGACGTCGACTTCGAGCCGCTGCTCGAGGGGCTCGAGCGCCTGGTCGCGACCGGCGACCGCGCGGCGGAGCTGGCGCTCCGCTTCCGCTACGGAGGACTCGACGAGCGCGCGATCGAGGTCGAGCCGAGCCTGGCGCGCGCGCTCGATCGCGGTCTCGCGCTGACGCCGCCCGGCGGCGAGCTCGTCGTCCTCCCCACCTACACCGCGATGCTCGAGCTGCAGCGGCTCGTCGCGGAGCGCGGGCTCGCGCGGCCGTACTGGGAGCGAGCCGCGTGAGCACGATCCGCGTCGGCCACCTCTACCCGGACTACCTGAACATCTACGCCGACCGCGGCAACATCGCCGTGCTCGCCCGCCGGGCGGCGTGGCGGGGGCACACGCTGGAGGTGACGCCGCTCGGCATGGACGACCCGATCGTCCCCGGCGCGCACGACCTCTACTACATCGGCGGCGGCCAGGACCGCGAGCAGCTTCTCGTCGCGGCGAACCTGGCGGCGAAGGCGGAGCCGCTGCGCGAGGCGGTGGAGCGGGGCGCCGCCGTGCTCGCGGTGTGCGGCGGCTACCAGCTCCTCGGGCGCGGCTACCGCGGCTTCCACGGCCAGGACATGCCCGGCGCCGGTCTCCTGCCGCTGGAGACGGTTGCCGGAGAGCGGCGCATGATCGGCGACGTCCTGCTCGAGTGCGAGCTCGAGCCGGGCGAGCGGCGCACGCTCGCGGGCTTCGAGAACCACGCGGGTCGCACGCGCCTCGACCCGGGCGCCGAGCCGCTCGGCCGCGTGCTCGCGGGCTTCGGCAACGACGGCGAGAGCGGCTTCGAAGGCTGCCGCGCGGGCCGGGTGATCGGCACCTACCTGCACGGCCCGCTGCTGCCGCGGAACCCGTGGCTCGCGGACTGGCTGCTCGCGCAGGCGCTCGCCCACCGCACCGGGGGCGATCCGCCTCGTCTCGCGCCGCTCGCCGACGAGCTCGAGGCGCGCGCGCACGAGGTGGCCGCGGCGCGGGCGCGGAGCCGTGGCGGACGGTTCTGAGGCTACGGGGCCCAGAGCGAGCCGAGGTACACGGCGGGGTCGCCCGGCTGCCAGCGGCGCAGGAAGCGCTGGATCGGCGGGTGCAGGACGACCCCGTCCAGCTCCGCGGGGTCGAACAGGCGGTGCCCGTACACGGCCTCGTCCCGCGAGACGACCCTCTCGAGCGAGCGGCCGGAGAGATCGCCGGCGAAGATGATGTGCACGACGTGCCTCGCGACGGACGCGCGCTTCGGCGCGATCGAGTCGACGATCGCCACGGGGCCCTCGAAGGCGAGGTCCTCTCCGATCCCGACCTCCTCGGCCAGCTCGCGGTGGAGCGCGTCGACGAGGCTCTCGCCCGTGTTCACGCCGCCGCCGGGGAGCAGCCAGTAGGCCCCTCGGCCCGCCTTCTCGTGGCGGCAGAGGAGGATCAGGCCTTCCCAGCGCAGCAGGGCGGAGACGCGGATCCGGGGTTCGAGCGCCATCAGACCGCGGAGCTGCCGAACCCGTTCTCCCCGCGCTCGCTCGACGGCAGCTCGTCCGCCTCGACCACGGCGACGCCGGGCACGGGCACGACGACGAGCTGAGCGATCCGCATCCCCGGCTCGACGACGAACGTCTCGCGCGGGTCGGTGTTCTGCAGCACCACCTTGAGCTCGCCGCGGTAGCCGGAGTCGACGAGACCCGGGGAGTTGACGATCGTGATCCCGTGCCGGGCGGCGAGGCCCGAGCGCGGCTGGACGAAGCCGGCGTGGCCGGGCGGGATCGCGACCGCGAGCCCCGTGCCGACGGTGGCCCTCTCCCCCGGCCCGAGCTCGACCCGCTCGCACGCCGCGAGGTCGAGGCCGGCATCGCCGTCGTACGCACGTGTGGGGACGATCGCGTCGGCTCGCAGCCGGCGCACCGGCAGCTCGATCACGCGTCGCCCGCCCGCGATCGAGGGGCCGGCGCCTCGGCGACGACGTAGCGCGCGAAGCGGCGGACGTCGCGCCGAGGGAGTCGCGCGAGGACGCGCACGCCCTCCGGGGTGTCCTCGCGCTGCTCGATCGGCGCCCCCAGCGCGTACAGCTCGCTCAGCCGCGCGCCGTCGTCGTACGGTAGGAGCAGCCGCACGCGCTCGAAGCGCTCGGCGAAGCGCTCGGCGATCCGGGCCCGCAGCGCGTCGAGCCCCTCGCCGGTGAGCGCGGAGATCTGGAGCGCGTGCGGGAAGCGGTTGGCGAGCCGCCGCCGGCCGATCTCGTCTACCGCGTCGACCTTGTTGAGCACGAGTTCGAGCGGGAGCTTGTCGGCACCGATCTCCCGCAGCACGGCGTCGACCGCCGCGACCTGCTCGAGCAGCCGCTCCTCGGGGGCGGAGCCGTCGACGACGTGCAGGACGAGGTCGGCGACGAGCGTCTCCTCGAGCGTCGCCGCGAACCCCTCGACGAGCTGGTGCGGCAGCCGGCGCACGAAGCCGACGGTGTCGGTGACGAGGTAGCGGCGGCCGTCGTGCTCGAAGCCGCGGGTCGTCGGGTCGAGCGTCTCGAACAGCCGGTCGCGCACCGACACGTGCGCGTCGGTGAGGGCGTTCAGCAGCGTCGACTTGCCCGCGTTCGTGTAGCCGGCGAGGGCGACGGTGGGCGTCTCGGTGCGCCGGCGCTCCTTGCGGCGGACGTCGCGCTGCCGCTCCAGCTCTCGCAGGCGCCCCTCGAGGATCGCGATGCGCCGCCGGGCGAGCCGGCGGTCGGTCTCGAGCTGGGTCTCGCCGGGGCCGCGCGTGCCGACGCCGCCGCCGAGCCGCTCGAGGTGCTGCCACATGCCGCGCATCCGCGGCAGGTTGTACTGGAGCTGCGCCAGCTCGACCTGGAGCTTGCCCTCGGCGCTCCGGGCGTGCTGCGCGAAGATGTCGAGGATCAGCTGCGTCCGGTCGACGACGCGAGCCTGGAGCGCGTTCTCGAGCGCGCGCTGCTGCGAGGGGCTGAGCTCGTCGTCGACGAGCAGCACCTCGCCCCCGGCGGCTGCGTAGGCCGCTTTCAGCTCCTCGAGCTTGCCTTTGCCGACGTAGGTGCGCGCGTGCGGCTGCGAGCGGTGCTGGATGAGCCGTCCGACCGGCTCGACGCCCGCGGTGCGCGCGAGCTCCTCCAGCTCGGCAAGCTCGTCGTCGGGGTCGACCCCCGGCGCGAGGACGGCGACGACGAGTCCCCGCTCGGGCTCGGTGCCCGGCGTATCGGGCTGTCGCACCGCCATGCGATCGTCATTATGACGCCTACCGTGCCGACCCCCGATCTCGCCGCCCGCACCCTCCAGCTCGTGGACGTGCCCTCGGAGAGCCGGCACGAGGCGGCGGCGATGGAGCTTCTGCGCGAGCTCGTGCCGGGTGAGCCGCTCTACGACGACGGCGAGGTCCTCCTCTGGGGCGACGCGACGGCGCCGGTCGTCCTCGCCGGCCACCTCGACACGGTTCCTGCCCAGGGGAACCTGCCGGGCCGGATCGCGGACGGCGCCGTGCACGGGCTCGGCGCGAGCGACATGAAGGGCGGCGTCGCCGTCATGCTCGAGCTCTCCCGCGCCGGCCTGCCGGCCCGCTACCTCGTCTTCACCCGCGAGGAGGTCGCGGTCGACGAGAGTCCGCTGCCCGCGCTCTTTGCGACCGGTCTGCTTGCGGACGCGGCGCTCGCGGTGGTGCTCGAGCCGACCGACTGCATCCTCCATGCGGGCTGCCTCGGCAACCTGCAGGCGCGCGTCACCTTCCACGGGGAGAGCGCGCACTCGGCGCGCCCGTGGACGGGCGTGAACGCGATCCACGAGCTCGTGCGCGGGCTCGAGCCGCTGGTGGAGCTGGAGCCGGTCGACGTCCGGCTCGACGGGCTCGTCTACCGGGAGGTGGTGAGCGCGGTGCGCGTGGAAGGCGGGATCGCGGCGAACGTCGTCCCCGCGGAGGCGAGCGTCGAGCTCAACTTCCGCTACGCGCCGGGGCGTAGCCGCGAGGAGGCGGAGGCGCGGCTGCGCGAGCTCGTGCCGGGCGGCGAGCTGACGGTGCTGCACAACGCCCCCTCCGCCCCGCCCGCGCTCGGGAACCCGCTCGCCGAGCGGCTGCGCGCGCTCGTCCCCGAGGTGGCGCCGAAGCAGGCGTGGACGCCCGTCGCCCAGTTCGCGGAGCAGGGCATCGACGCGATCAACTACGGGCCGGGCGCGACCGCGTACGCGCACCGCCGCGACGAGCAGGTTCCGATCGCGAGCCTCGAGCGCTGCTACGAGACGCTCGAGCGGTTCCTGCGCGCTAGCGTCTCGGCAGCATGACCATCAGCATCTCCCCCGCGCTCACCGCGATGGCCACATACCCGTTCGTGCGCCTCGAGGAGGCGCGGAGGCGACTGCTCGCCGAGGGCGTCGCGGTGATCGATTTCGGGAAGGGCGACCCGAACGAGCCGACCGACCCCGCCATCCGGCAGGCGCTCGTCGACGCGCTGCCGGAGCGCGCCCCGTACCCGCTCGCCCAGGGCCTGCCGGAGCTACGCGAGGCGGTCGCGGCCTGGGTGGAGCGGCGCTTCGGCGTCGCGCTCGATCCCGACACCGAGGTGGTGCCGACCTACGGGTCGAAGGAGGCGATCTTCTCGCTCGCGCAGGTGCTCGTGGATCCCGCGTCCGACAAGCGGCTCGTCGTGCACGGGGAGCCGGCGTACCCGGTCTACGCCCGCGGCGCCGCGCTAGCGGGCGCGAAGGTGGAGGCGCTGCCGCTCCGGCGCGAGCACGGCTTCCTGCCCGACCTCGACGCCGTGCCCGCCGAGACGTGGGAGCGCGCCGCGATCGTCTGGGTCAACTACCCCCACAACCCGACGGGGGCGGTGGCGCCGCTCGAGCTCTACGAGCAGCTCGCGGAGCTGGCGGCCCGCTACGAGTTCGCCATCGCCTCGGACGAGGCGTACACGGAGCTGTGGTTCGACGAGCCGCCGCCGTCGGCGCTCGAGGCGTCGGACCGCTCCCGCGTGATCGTGTTCCAGACGCTGAGCAAGCGCTCCTCGATGACCGGCTACCGCTCCGGGTTCGTGGCGGGGCCGCCGGAGGTCGTGGCGGCGCTCAAGGCGTACCGCCCGTCAGTGGGCACCGCGCCCCAGGAGTTCGTGCAGCGCGCCTCGGTCGTCGCGTGGAGCGACGAGCGCCACGTCGAGGAGACGCGCGCCCGCTACCGGGCGAAGCGGGAGGTTCTGCTGCCGGTGCTCGCCGAGCGCGGCTGGGAGGTGGTGGCGAGCACGGCGACGATGTACTTGTGGGTCGCGATCCCGACCGGCGAGCCGAGCGAGGCGGTGGCGGCGCGGTTGCTCGAGCACGGGCTCGTCGTCTCGCCGGGCACGCTCTTCGGGCCGAGCGGCGAGGGCTACATCCGCTTCGCGCTCGTGCCGACGCTCGAGGAGTGCGAACGGGCGGCGGAGATCCTGCGGAGGGCGCTGTGACGCTGTCGCGCGAGGAGACGCTGGCGATAATCGACGCGCTCGACCGGGGCGAGATCCGCGTCGCCGAGAAGGTGGACGGCGAGTGGCGCGTGAACGAGGAGGCGAAAGCGGCGATCCTCGAGTTCTTCCGGATCCGGAAGGTCGAGCCGATCGAGGTCGGCCCGTTCGAGTACGTGGACAAGATCCCGCTCAAGCGCGACCACGCGGAGCGCGGGGTGCGGGTCGTGCCGCCGGCGACCGCGCGCTACGGGTCGTATCTTTCGCCTGGCGTCGTCCTGATGCCGAGCTACGTGAACATCGGCGCCTGGGTTGGCCCGAACACGATGGTGGACACCTGGGCGACCGTGGGCTCGTGCGCGCAGATCGGCGCCGACGTGCATCTCGCGGGCGGCGTCGGCGTCGGCGGGGTGCTCGAGCCGGTGCAGGCGCGGCCCGTGATCGTCGAGGACGGCGCGTTCATCGGCTCGCGCTGCATCCTCACCGAGGGGGTCGTGATCGGCGAGCGCGCCGTGCTCGCGCCCAACGTCTCGCTGACCGGCTCGGTGCCGGTGATCGACGTGACGGGGCCCGAGCCGGTCGAGCACCGGGGTTACGTGCCGCCGCGCGCGGTCGTCGTGCCGGGCACGCGGCCGAAGGAGTTCCCCGCCGGCACCTACCAGGTGGCGTGCGCGCTGATCATCGGCTGGCGGAGCGCCCAGACAGACCTGAAGACGAGCCTCAACGACGTCCTGCGCGAGTACGAGATCGGCGCCTGAGCGTCGCGGGTGCCGGCCGGGGCCGCTCCCGTTGCGCCCCTCCGGCCGCGCTCATCTCCGCGGCTGCGTCCCATCCGGCTGCGGCCGGGCGGGCCCTGTCCCCAGTCCCCCACCCTAGGGCGGGGTCGCGGTCCCTCCGCCCTCGGGATCGACGATACCGGCGAACCCGTTACGACGGGGTCGAGCCTTCGTGCGAAGATGGTGAATTCTCGTCCACGGGCTCGGCGGGCCCCGTGAGCCACGCGCGTCCGTCCGCGAGCCGGACGCGCAGGTCGCCGCCTGGAAAGCGGACGAGCACCTCGCCTTCCCCATGCGTGGCCGCCGCGACCGCGACCGCGCTCGTCCCCGACGCGCTCGTCTCCCCAACGCCGCGCTCCCACACGCGCGCGGTCACCACGCCCGGCCGCTCGACGCGCGCCACCTGCACGTTCGTCCGCTCCGGGAAGCGCGGGTGCGTCTCGAGCAGCGGCCCGATGCGACCGATCTCGTCCGGGTCGCCGAGTACCACCGCGTGCGGGTTACCCACCGACACCGGCGTCAGCTCGATCCCGGCGACGGTCTCGCGGGCGCCGACCGACACCTCGCCGAGATCCGACTCGTAGAGCCCGTCGGGCGTGCGCCGCACCTCCACGGTGCGCGGCCCGACGTGGACGCGGGCGAGGCTCGAGCCGGTGCGCGCCATCAGCCACGCCGCCGCGATCCGCGTCCCGTTGCCGGACATCTCGGCGCGCGACCCGTCGGTGTTGAGGATCCCGATCGTGATGTCATCCCCGTCGACGCGCAGGACCTCGAGCACGCCGTCCGTGCCGGACGCGTCCACGCCGCCGCCCTCGCCCTCATGGACGACGTAGAGGTTCCCGTGTGCGTGCCAGCGCGACGATCTCATCGGCGACCTCGCCCGGCGGGCGGTCGGCAGCGACCATAGCGACCCCGTCGAGTCGCCGCAGCCACTTCCGTTGGTAGGCGGCGTAGCGCCGCGTGCGCGCGACGAGCGCCGCGATCGCCTCCTCCCGCGGCAGCGTCGCCACCTCGTCGATGCCGATCGTCTTGCGCGCGGTCGCCGAGATCGGCCCCGCGAGAGCGCGGCGCACCTCCGCCTCCACGCCGGCGTCGAACATGGCGCGCGTCCGCTCCTCGATCCGGCGCTCGAGCACCTCCTTGGGGACGTCGAGACCGACGACGAGGGTCGGGTGCCGCCAGGCGCCGCGGAACAGCCGGTCCCGCTCCGGCGCGAGCGAGGCTCCCGCCTCCGCCAGCTCGAGCGCGCGCACGACGCGCCGCCGGTCGTTCGGATGGACGCGCGCGGCCGCGGCCGCATCGAGCGTGCGCAGCCGCTCGTACGCGGCCTGCGGCCCTTCCTCGTCGTAGACGCGGGTCCAGCGCTCGCGCGCGCCCGGCGGCGGGGGCGGCGGCAGCTCGAGCTCGGCGAGCGCCGCCCGGAAGTAGAGGCCGGTGCCTCCCACGACGAGCGGCGTGCGGCCGGCGGCGAGGATCTCGTCCACGGCTGCGTGTGCGAGCGGCGCGTACTCCCCGACCGAGGCGGTGTGCGAAAGCGGCCAGATGCCGACGAGCCGCTCCGGGTACGGCGAGCGGTTGGTGAGGATCGGCAGGCCGTCGTAGACCTGCATCGCGTCGGCGGAGACCACCTCCGCCGGGATCCGCTCCGCGACGGCCGCCGCCACCGCGGACTTCCCGCTCGCGGTGGGCCCGAAGATGCCGATCACGCGCACGGGCCGATTCTCGCCCGCCGCGCGGCGCCTCAGGCGACGGCCACCGCGACCTGCGAGCCGCCGAGCGTCGTCGAGGTGGAGCGCTCGATCAGGACGTCGACGAGCTCGCCGGGCGCGGCGTCGCCCGTGAAGTTCACCGTCGTGTTGCGACGCGTCCGGCCCCGCAAGAGCGTCGGGTCGGTGCGGCTCGGCCCCTCGACGAGCACCTGCTCGACCCGGCCCACCCGCTGCGCGTTCCGCTCCGCGGCGACGCGCTGCACCACCTCGACGAGCCGCTCGATCCGGTCGCGCTTCACCTCGTCCGGCACCTGGTCGGGCATCGCAGCCGCCTCGGTGCCGGCGCGCGGCGAGTACACGAACGTGAACGCCCCGTCGAAGCCGACCTCCTCCACCACCTCGAGCGTCTCGCGGAAGTCGTCTTCGGTCTCGCCCGGGAAGCCGACGATGAGGTCGGTCGTGAGCGCGAGGTCGGGGATCGCCGCGCGCATCTCCTCGACGAGCCGCAGGTAGCGCTCGCGCGAGTAGGTGCGACGCATCGCCTTGAGGATCCGCGTCGAGCCGGACTGGAGCGGCAGGTGCGCGTGCTCGCACACGGCGTCGCACTCGGCCATCGCCTCGATCACCGGGCGCCGGAAATCCTTCGGGTGCGGGCTCGTGAAGCGGATCCGCTCGATCCCGTCGATCGCGTCCACCGCCCGCAGCAGCTCGCCGAAGTCGGTGCGGATCTCCGGGAGCAGGTCGCGGCCCCACGAGTTGACGTTCTGGCCGAGCAGTGTCACCTCGCGGACTCCTTCGTCCGCGAGCCTCGTGATCTCGGCGAGGACGTCTCCGGGGCGGCGGCTGACCTCGCGGCCGCGCACGCGGGGCACGATGCAGTAGGCGCACGTCGAGTTGCAGCCCATCGAGATCTGCACCCAGGCCTGGAACGGGCGCTCGCGGTGCGTCGGCAGCGTCGCCGCGAAGCGCCGCTCGTCGCCGGTGCCGAAGCGGCCGCGCGGGACGCCGAACCCGCCCGCGCCGAGCCACTCGCCGAGGTGCGCGATCGTGCCGGGCCCGAACGCGACGTCGACCTCGGGGTAGAGCGAGAACAGCCGCTCGCGCTGCGCCTCCGCGTAGCAGCCGCCGACGGCGATCACGGTGTCGGGTCGCTGGCGCTTCTGCGCCGCCGCCCGGGCGAGGTGCGCCGCCAGGCGCGTGTCCGGCTTCTCGCGGATCGTGCACGTGTTGAAGACGAGGACGTCGGCCTCCTCCTGCGAGGGCGCCTCGCCGAGACCCAGCTCCTCGAGCAGCCCCTTGATCCGCTCCGAGTCGTGGGCGTTCATCTGGCAGCCGAAGGTCGTGACGTGGTAGCGGCGCACGCGCCAAGCGTAGCCGGGCTGGCGCTGAGCATACGTCCCAGAAGCGCCGTGCGTTTGGCCTGACGCTTCCGCGACGCAAGCCCTTCACTCGGCTCGCCCAGATGAAGAACGTTGTCAGGCGCGACATCTAGACTCAGCGGTTGCGGCGGACGCCGCGACGAACGACGGTGCCTCACCTACGGAACGCCGCTTCGACCGCACCTACGACCCCCCACTGGGTGCGGGGCTCGTTGCGGCGACACTGGCCAGTACCAGTGCTACTGCTCGCAGTCGTCGTGGCGCTCGCGTGGCCGGATACGGCGGCGACGACCGTCCGCGCTGTCTTCGCCGAGGCGACGCTGGCGCACACGCTGCTCGCGGGAGCCGTGCTCGCAACAGTGGGTGTCGTCCTCACGCGCGCCTCGCGTCTGCGTGGCCCCAGAGCGGCTTTCGCTCGTAGGCTCGCCGGGGACGCCGCGCGCGCGGTCGATCGCGCCCCCTGGGTCGAGAGCGTCGGCGCGATCGCCGCGATCGCAGGGCTTGTGTGGTACGCGCTGGGGCGTGCCCGCGTGCTTCCGCATCTGTTCGCCGACGAGCTGATCCACGCTGAGCTCGCGCGGCGGGTCGCCGAGTACGGAGACTTCCGAACCCGCGGCTACGGCCTCACGTCAGCGGTCGTCGACGCCCTCGCATACCTCGTGGCCCGCGACGGTGCCGTTGCCTATCACCTCATCCAGGCTCTGAACGTCGTCGTGATGGCTCTCGCCGCGTTCCCCGCCTACCTGCTCGCTCGTCGCGTGGTCTCGCACCGGCGGGCGCTCGTCGTCTCGGCGCTGACAGTCTTCGTGCCGTGGATGGCGTACTCGAGCCTCGTGACGACCGAGGCCGCCTTCTACCCGGTCTTCCTTCTCTTCGTCTTGGCGCTCGTGCGCGCGCTCGAGCGGCCCACCGCCCTCAGGCAGCTCGTCCTCGGCGCGGCGGTCGTTCTCGCCTACGAGACGCGGACACAGGCGATCGCCCTCGTCGGAGCCGTCGTCGGCGCGATCGTCGTGCACGGCTGGAGCTGCGGCCGGATGCGCGCAACGCTCCGTAGCTTCGCAGCCACGGCGCTCGCCTACGCGGTACTTGGCCTCGTGGTCGCCGCGGCGGTCGTGAGTGGCGTCTGGAATCCCTTTGGCGCCTACCAGGTGCTCCTCGACGCGATGGCGTCGTCCTTCCACCCGCGCGGGCTCCTCTTGTGGACCGCGACGAACGTGACCTCGCTCTCGCTGGGGCTCGGGATCGTCGCGCTTCTCGCGTTCCCGCTCGGTGTGGCCGCGCTGTTGTCTCGGCGAAGCAGGGACGGCGAGCGAGCGTTCGCGGCGGCGTCGACCGCGGCGAGCCTCGCGATCCTGGCCACCGTCGTGGCGCTCTGCGAGAGCTCGTACGGCACGGGTACCGCGGGCGAGCGGAACCTCTTCTACGTCGCGCCGCTCGTCTTCATCGGCGCGCTCGCGTGGCAGGAGCGCGGTTGCCCGCTGCCTCGGCGGCTCACCGTCCCGGTGCTCATGGTTGGCATCGGCCTCGCGTTCATCATGCCGCCGGGCTCGATTGCCGCAGTCGTCGACGACCAGACCTTCGCGCTCTGGACGCAGCTCGACGAGAGCGGATTCCCCCCAGCGAGGCAGATGCAGCTCGCGGTCGTCGTCGCCGCGATCCTCCTCCTGCTCGTGCGGCGGACGGCCGTCCTCCTGCTCGCCGCGGCGCTCTCATTCGTCGGTGTCGCCGCCGCAAACGACCGACCTCCGACCCAGCCGCGGTCGATCGCAGCGGCGTACACCTGGGTCGATCGCGTGCTTCCCCCCGGTGCGCACGCGAAGATCCTCTGGGTTGGCTTCACGAGCGCGTCGGAGTGCCCTGCGCCACCGCTCACGGGCGAGCTCGCGAAGATGGAGGTCTACACCGAGTTCTTCAACCGCCGCATCGAGCCGCCGGTGCACCTGCTGGCGGACAACCCGGCGCGAGGGCTCGGCACGGCCACGGTTGCCATGACCCGTGCCGGTGTCGTCGTCGAGGACGGCGAGGCGCTGCGGCCCGGCTTCGTCGTCGCCGACTCCCGGATCCCCATCCTCGGTACCCGCGTTGCCAGCCTCAGCGCCCGAGCGGTGCTCGACGGCGACCCCGAGGCGGGCGCTCTCACGCTCTGGCGAGTCGACCCGCCGCTGAGGCTCAGAAGGCCGGCGCAGGTCGCGTCAGCCCGCGAGAGGCGCAGCCTCGGGTGCGCGCGCTGAGGGCCTAGGCTAGGCGGCCTGGATCGGCGAATCCTCCGCGGGCTCCCGCGCCCGCGTCACGCCGCCGTGGTTGCGGGCGATGTCGACGGCGCGGCTCTCACGGATCACGGTCACCTTCACCTGGCCCGGGTACTCGAGCCGGTCCTCGATCTCGCGGGCGATCT
>JADGHP010000034.1 GCA_019683855.1 Thermoleophilia bacterium | reverse complement strand
GCGTGCCCCTCGCCCTCTTCGCAGAACAGGATCAGGACGCGCATCCGACTCCCTCTCTCGCGAGAGCGGATTATTCCCTGCCGAGCAGGAGCCTGCGCTAGGACCCGGCTCCAGGAGCGAAGGCTGACTGAAAGCTGATGTCGCCGAGCTTTGCGTTTCCGGCTCCGGCAACAGCCTTGTTTCCAGGGGTTTCTCCTGATGGAGCGTGCCGGGCTCGAACCGGCGACCTCCGGCTTGCAAAGCCGGCGCTCTCCCAGCTGAGCTAACGCCCCATGCGCCTCAGTGTAGAGCGGCCCGCGAGCGCGGGTCACGCGAGGCGCGGGAGCGCAGGCGCGATGGCGCGCGCCCGCCGGCCCGCGCCGGGGCCGGCAGGCGCGCCGCGGGTGTCAGGCCGCTCGCTCGAGCCGCTCCTCGACGCGCGCCCGCGCGACGATCGACTCGCGGTCGCCGAAGCGCAGGCGTGCGCGGAGGGAGCGATGCTCATCCCAGAGCCGGTCGAGCTCGGCGTCGAGCGCGCGGATCTCGTTGCGGACGTCCGGGTCGTAGTGGTCGGAGAGCCTGTGCCAGAGCTCGGTGCGCTGCTCGCTCAGGCGCTCGATCTCCTCGTGGATCTCGCTCAGGGTCCTCATGCCCGCTTTCAACGGACGAGATGCCCCCGACATTCCTCGCGAATCCTCAGGAATACCCGAGGTCGTCGAGCCGCTCCTCGTCGATCCCGAAGTAGTGGGCGAGCTCGTGCAGGACGGTGATGCGGATCTCGCGCTCCAGCTCGGCCGGGTCGGGGAACGACTCCTCGAGCGGCACGCGGAAGATGCGGATCCGGTCGGGGAGCGCGCCCGCCCAGTCGCCGCGCTCCGGCAGGGGCACGCCCTCGTAGAGTCCGAACAGGTCGGGGTCGTCGGGGTGCTCGTCCTCGACCGCGATTTCGACGTTGCGCACCGCGGCGCGCAGCTCCGGCGGCAGCGACGCGAGCGCCCGCTCCACGTGCTCCTCGAAGCGCATCCGGCGCCTCACCACACCGGGTAGCGCGCCACCGGCGCGCGCGGGCGCCGCCGCGCGACGAGGAGCACCGTGGCGACGCCGAACGCGAAGCCACCGATGTGGGCGAAGAACGCGACGCCGCCGCCTCCCTGCGGGTGCAGCAGCGACAGCCCGCCCGTCCAGGCCTGCAGCCCGATCCACGCCCCGAGGAACCAGAAGGCCTGGATCTCGCGGATGAGGATGATCCCGAAGAAGATCAGCGTGAGCACGCGGGCGCGGGGGAGGAGCACGAAGTACGCGCCGAGCACGCCGGCGATGGCACCGCTCGCGCCGACGTTCGGGACGCTCGCCGCGGCGGTGCCCGAGAGGCCGAGCGTCACCGCCGTCTGCGTCGCCATCGCCGCCACGCCGGCCGCGAGGTACCACAAGAGGAAGCGCACGTGCCCCAGCGCGTCCTCGACGTTGTTGCCGAAGATCCAGAGGAAGAGCATGTTGCCGAGGATGTGCGGCCAGCTCGCGTGCATGAACATGCTGGTGAACACGCCCTCGTACCAGGGCAAGGGGCGGACCCCGGCGGCGCACGGGCCCTGGATCGCGCACGGGTAGAAGCCGTCGCGGAAGACGTGGCTCGCCACGCCTGGCCGCGACCGCTCCCAGAACCAGACGAGGGCGTTCGCGGCGATCAACCCGACGGTCACCACCGGCGCCGAGCGCGTCGGGACGTTGTCCCTGAGCGGCAGCATGGCCTCGCAGTCTACGCCGCCCAAGACTTGACATCGATAGACTCAGGTTTTATTCTGATCGTGCAGTCAACTCGTGAACCAGGTAGCGATGAACAAGGAGGACACCATGGCCACGCTGGTTCGCTGGGAGCCGTTCCGCGAGCTGGCCGCGCTCCACAACGAGATGAGCCGTCTCATGAACGGCCTGCTCGAGGGCAACGGCCGCGTCGCGCAGAGCTGGGTTCCGACCGCCGACGTCTGGGAGACCGAGGACGAGGTCGTGTACGCGTTCGACCTGCCCGGGATCCCCGAGGACAAGATCTCGGTCGAGCTCGAGGACGGCGCGCTCACTGTGAGCGCCGAGCGCGAGCGCGAGGAGAAGGTCGAGGACGGCCGCTACCACCGGTTCGAGCGCCGCTTCGGCTCCTTCTCGCGGACGATCGGCCTGCCGCAGGGCGTGACCGAGAAGGACGTCACGGCGCGCTACGAGCACGGCGTGCTCGAGGTGCACGTGCGCAAGCCCGAGCAGCCGAAGCCGCGCCGGATCGAGATCACGGTCGGCTCCAGCCCCAAGACGATCGAGGGCAAGGCCACGAAGAAGTAGGGCGGGACGCTCCGCGTCCCTTCGCGCAACGGCGGCCTCCGGGCCGCCGTTGCGCTAGGCGGCGGCGAGCGCCTCGCGGATGCGGTCGGTGACCGCGTCCAGCTCGATCGCCTCGCCGCTCACCTCGCGCAGCAGCTCGTCGGCCGTGTAGCGCTGCCCTTCCGCCCACAGCTCGCGCAGCAGGGAGCCCGCTTCGCGGCGGGTGAACCAGGCGTTGCCGAACCGCTCGCGCAGGTAAGAGCGCAGCTGCGTCTCGAACGCCCACGCGCGCAGGTACTTCGACGCGTAGAAGCCGTCGTCGATGTCGGCGAGGTAGTCGGTGTCGCTCGGCGCGACCTTCAGCGCGCCGCCGAGCAGCTCGACGTAGCGCGACCGCATCGCGGTCACGTCGGGCGCCGCGTGGAACTCGACCTCGTAGAGCAGCTTCGCGCAGTAGCGGCGGACGAGCCACAGGAGCTGCGCCGCCCCCTCGGCGGCGAACTCGTACGGCCGCGGGAAGTCGAGTCGCCGCTCGAGCCAGACCGGGTCGATCGTCAGGTGCTCGAGCAGGATCGCCCAGCCCTCGGTGACCGCGTTGTCCCCGAGTCGCCTCTCCTCGACCGAGAGCGACGGCGAGGTGTGCGCGAAGTGCTCGGTGTGGCCGGCCTCGTGGAAGAGCGCGCGCCAGTCGTCGGGGCCGCCCTGCGGCTTGATCACGAGGATCACCCGCTCCGGGATCTCGATCGGGGCGCAGAACGCGCGCGGATCCTTGGTCGGCCGCTCCTCCAGGTCGAGGTGGACGTTCTCCTGCGCGCGCAGGTCGACCCCGAGGTCGGCGAGCGTCGCCTCCAGGGCCGGCACCATCCGCTCCTTCGGGAACGCCGCGTCCCAGGCGGCGCCACGCCAGATCCGGGCGACGTCCCAGCGCTCCACCTCGCCGAGGCCGAGGCCGATCCGGGTGCGGAAGAAGCGGTCGCCGGTCTCCTCCCACAGCCGTTCCGTCGAGTCGAGAAAGCGCCGGCACTGGTCGGCCAGCGCGTCGAGCTGGAAGCCGAAGCCGCGGTACAGCTCCGTGTAGCTCGGGGCGCCGAGGCGCGTCGCCTCCCGGTGCATGCGGTCGGCGGCTCGCAGGTGGAGCTCGTTCAGGTGCTCCTCGGTGAGCTCGTTGCGGGCGCGCTCCAGCCGCTCGCGGGTCGCCCGGTCGTCCTCGTTCGCGATCCGGGGTCGGAGCATCCGGTACGGCACCTCTTCGCCGTCGAGCGTCGCCTGCAGCGTCGCCTCGAGCTCGGCGACCCGCTCCGCCTCCTCGCGCACGATGCTCCCGAGGTAGCCCTCGCAGGAGAACCGCCACAGCTCGCGCGTGCGCCGGCCGCCGTCGAGGGACGCGCCCAGCGCGAGCGCCGTCTCGAGCTTCGTCAGCTCGGCGTAGCGCTCGTAGATCGGGGCGAGGTCGTACGTCTCCTTGAGCCCCGCGTAGTGGAGGTACGCCTCCTCGTCCAGCTCCGCGATGAATCGGTCGGCGTCGGCGCTGAGCGCATCCACCTGACGTTCGCTGAGCGGCTCCGGCACGGCGGGCCGTAGGATACCGCCGTGCGCGAGATCACTCTCTCGACCGAGCGGCGGACGCAGCTGATCGAGATCACCGACCGGGTGCGGGAGGCGATCGGCGACGCGAACGGCGCGGCGGCGGCGCTCGTCTACGTGCCGCACACGACCGCCGGCATCGCGATCAACGAGCGGATCGATCCCGATCTCGTCGACGACCTCGAGCGGGCGTTCCAGCGGGTCGTCGGCGACGACTGGGCATGGAAGCACGAGGACGCCGACGGGGCGAACGCGCCCGCGCACGCCCGGGCCTCGCTCGCCTCCAGCCCGCAGGTGCTGATCCCGCTCCGCGACGGCCAGCTCGCGCTCGGCACCTACCAGGGGATCTTCTTCTGCGAGTTCGACGGCCCGCGCCGGCGCAAGGTCTACGTGGCCACCCTGCGCTGAGGCGAAGCTGACCTCGACCGACCCGACGCGTGGCGCGGTCGGCGGCCCCTGTCCCGCGCGGACACGTCCCGCGACCTGGTCAGTGGACGTGTCCCGAACGGCCGTGTAGCGCGGAGCGGCGGCTACCCTCACGCCGTGGTCGCGCCGGTAACGCGTGGGGAGGAGCTCGAGCTCGACGTCGAGTCGCTCGCGTACGGCGGCAACGGCGTCGCGCGCGTCGGCGGCTTCGTCGTCTTCGTCCGCCGCGGGCTGCCCGGCGACCGCGTCCGCGCGCGGATCACGAAGGTGAAGCGCAACCACGCCGAGGCGCTCGCGACCGAAGTCGTCCGGCCCGGGTCGCAGCGGGTTGGGGCGCCGTGCGCGCACTACCCCGTCTGCGGCGGCTGCCGCTTCCAGGATCTCGCCTACGAGGCGCAGCTCGCGCAGAAAGAGATCCAGGTGCGGGACGCGCTCCAGCGGCTCGCGGGCATCCCCGAGCCGCCGCTCGAGGCGATCGTGCCCTGCGAGCCCGAGATCTTCCACTATCGGAACAAGCTCGAGTACTCGTTCACGCAGACGCCCGCGGGCCCGGCGCTCGGCTTCCACAAGGCGGGCCGCTGGGACGAGGTGCTCGAGGTGGAGCGCTGCTGGCTCACCGACGGGCTCGGCAACGCGATCCGCGACGCCGTCCGCGACTGGGCGCGCGAGGAGGGGCTCGAGGCGTACTCGCAGGCGGACGGCAGCGGCTACCTCCGCCACCTCGTCGTGCGCGAGGGCCGCAACACGGGGCAGGCGCTCGTCCAGCTCGTCACCGCGCCCGGCGAGCGCTTCGAGCGGGGCTACCTCGTCGAGGTGCTGCGCCGCTTCCCCGAGGTGCGCTCGATCCACTGGGCCGTCAACGACTCGCCCGCGGAGGTGACGAACCTGCCGACGCGGCTGCTGTGGGGCGAGGAGTGGATCGAGGAGGAGATCTCGGGCCTGCGCTTCCGGGTGCGCCCGAACGCGTTCCTGCAGACGAATACGGCGATGGCGGAACGGTTGTACGCGCTCGCGCGCGAGGCGGCGCAGCTCTCCGGCGGCGAGACCGTCTGGGATCTCTACTGCGGGATCGGCACGATCGGCCTCTCGCTCGCCCGCTCGGCGCTCACGGTGTGGGGGATCGAGGTCTCCGAGGAGTCGGTCGCCTGCGCGCTCGAGAACGCGGAGCTGAACGGGATCGCCAACGCCGCCTTCTTCGCCGGCAACGTCGGCCACGTGGTCGAGGACCTGCTCGAGCGCTCCGGGCCGCCGGATGTCGTGGTCGTCGACCCGCCGCGAGCCGGGCTCGCCGGCAAGGCGCTCCGCCGCCTCGGCCGGATCGGCGCGCCGCGCCTCGTCTACGTCTCGTGCAACCCGACGACGCTCGCCGGCGACGTGAAGGCGCTCCGCGAGGGGCACGGCTACGAGCTTCGGCGCGTGACCCCCGTGGACATGTTCCCGCACACCCCGCACGTCGAGTGCGTCGCTCTGCTCGAGCGCGGCGCCGCGGCGGGCGGGCGACGAGGCTGACCTCTCAGAGGAAGCGCTCGAGCCCCTCGGCCCGGAAGAGCGGCTCGAAGGCCACGATCTCCGTCTCCGCGACGCCCGCCCGCGTGAACGGGTCGTCGGCGACCGCGGCCTCGGCTTGCTCCCGCGTCCCGCGCAGGACGATCACGCCACCCTCCCAGGGCACCCTGCGACCGGAGACGACGAGGAGGCCCTCGTCGAGCAGGCGGCGCAGGTGCTCGCGGTGCGCCGGGACGAGCTCCTCGACCCGCTCCCGCGGCGCCGTGTAGCGCGAGACGAGCACGAAGATCACCGCTGCCCCCTGCGCAGGCGGCGCCAGAGGAGGTCGGCGTTCGCGCCGAGGAAGCCGACCGAGAGGAACGGCAGCGCGGGCAGCCCGCCGACGTCGGCGGCGTTCGCGATCGCCACCGTCAGCGAGTACATGCCCGTCGTCGCGAGCCACGTCCGGCCGACGCGCAACTCCCAGCGCGCCGCCGCGGCGAGGAAGAGCGCGAAGAAGAGCACGTCGGGCGGGCCCAGGTAGGCGGCGCCGCCGCCCGGGGCGAGGAAGGCGATCGCGACCGCGGTGTAGGCCTCGAAGTGGTGGGCGGTGATCGCGTGCGTGGGGCCGCGCCAGACGGAGAGCGCGTCAACGAGCGGGGTCACGACCGCGACCGCCACCACCCACGAGAGCTCCTCGAACATCCGCAGGAAGGCCCAGCCGGCGCAGACGGCCGCCCAGAGCTTCGCGAAGTTTGCGCCCAGACCCCACCCGGCCGACGTGCAGCCGAGCGCGACCAGGGCGAGGATGAGCGCGGCGAGGAGGAGCCAGCTCCGGTCTCGCAGCGGCAGCGCGACGAGCACGAGCAGGAGCGTCGCCGGCATCACCACCGCGACGACGACGGCGACCGCTCCCCACAGGCCGACGTGCGGCAGGTGCGGCGCCGCGACGAACCAGGCGCCGACGAGGGCGCCGAGCCCGGCGAACGCCCCGACCCGGCCGCGCCCGGCCGCTAGTACGGCGGCGTCGAGCTCCACCAGTCGCCGAGCAGCTTGAACGCGTTCCAGAACCGCGTCTTCGCCGCCTGCTCGTCGAGCGACTCGTCGATGTCGGGCGTGTAGAGCGCTTGGATCGTCGGCGTGAACGTCTGCAGCTCGCCCTCGGTCGCGGCGAGCGTGCGCGCAAGCGGGAAGCGCGCCTCGTTGAGGAACGCGAGCGCCGGCTCGCCCATCACCACGACGAGCTTCGGCTGCACGATGTGCAGCTCGCGCAGGAGGAAGGGTCGCGACTCCTCCTCGTCGCTGTCGGCGAACTTGAGGCAGTTCGTCCCGTACACGGCCATCGGGTCGACGCGCAGCCGCTGCAGCGACTTGAGCAGCGCGTTCCCGGCGCGGCCGTAGAAGGCGACGCCCTCCTGCAGCTCGGACGGCTGCGGCGCGTACTTGAGCAGGAAGACGTCGCCGAGCGGGTGGCCGGAGCCGAGGACGGGCACGCGCGCGCCGGCGCCTGCTTGGGCGATCTCGTCCCCGAGTGCGTTGATCTCGGTGATCGCTTTTTGCAGGTACTTCTCGTAGATCTCGTCGGTCGCCACGGTCACGGGAGCCCCACGGATGGTTCTCCCTCAGCGAACCCTTTCCTTGGCCTGGGCCACCCACTTGAGGCCCTGCAGGTAGACGAGCGAGCGCGGCCGGCGCAGCACCTCGCCGCTCCGGAGCGCGATGAGGAACTCCTCCGGCCCCTCGAAGCGGCGCATCCGGACGGCCCCCGTCCCGACCCCCGGGAGCACGTGCGCGTCGGAGCCGGCCCCGGGGGTGAGGTTGTACTTGCGGGCGAAGCGGAGCGCCTCGTCGTTGTACGCCTCGAACAGGAGCCGCGCGTTGTAGACCTCGAGCACGTCGATCTCGGCGAGGTGGCGGTGCAGCGTGGAGGCGTCCGGGATCGCGTGCAGCCGGTCGAACGGGTGCGGCACGTAGACGAGCCCCCCCTGCGCGCGGATGGCGGCGACGGTGTCGGCGAAGGACATCCCGCCCGCGATCTCCTCCTCGAGGAAGAGGCCGATCACCTCGCCCTGGCCGTCGGTCTTCACCTCTTCGCCCGGGATGACGACGAGGCGACGGCCGCGCGCCCGTTCGACGGCCTCGAGCGCGCCGCCGAGGGTGTTATGGTCGGTGATCGCGATCGCGCCGAGCCCTTGCGCCTCCGCGTAGTCGAGCAGCTCGTCGATCTCGGTCGAGCAGTCGTGCGACCAGCTCGTGTGCATATGCAGGTCGGCGACGATCCAGTCGCGGTCGGGCCGGGGCCGGGCGCGACTCGCGCCGTCGCGCCGGCGCCGCCGGATCGAGGCGTAGACCTCCTCGACGCGGTCGGCGAGGGCCTCGAAGGTCTGGAGCGCGGCGGCGGCCAACCCCTCGTCGACCCGTCGCGCGCGGAACGCCTCGTCCTCGATGAGTCGCGCCGCCTCGGCGGCGGCGAGCTCCGGCTGGACGAGGCGCCCCTTCGGCGCCGCCACCGCGGCGCCTGCCGCCTGCGCCTCCGCGACGAGGCGTTGCAGCCCGTCGAGCGCAGGCACGAAGACGGCGGCGTCGCGCAAGAGCTCGGCCCGGGAGGCGGCGTCGAGCGCGGTGCGAACGTGGATGCGCCCGCGCAGCAGGCGCGAGAGCGGGGGCCGGCCGCCGAGCGGTCGCGTCCGCAGCAGGACGAGCTCCCAGCCCGGCTGCGCCGCCAGCTCCCGCACGAGGGCGCGCAGGAGCGGCCGCTCCGCCTGGCGCCACTCGAGGACGACGCGACGCCGCTTCTCGGCGACGCGGAGCACCGGCGGCTCGACGCCGACGGGCACGACCTCGTAGCGGCCGGGGAAGCGCGCGGCGGCCGCCTCGGCGATCTCCTCGCTCGTCGCGAGCAGGGCGTCGATGCGCGCGAGCAGGCGCTCCCGCTGCGCGCGGCCGGGCGGGTAGGCGAGCCGCTCCGGCGAGAAGAACGTCGCCGCGGTGAGCGCGCCCGAGTCGCGCAGCGCGAGGTAGGAGAGGCTGGGCAGCGCGGGCTCGAAGCCGTGCACCACGTCGAAGCGGCCGCCGGCGAGCGCCATCGCGAGGTTGGCGCGCACGCCGACCGGCACCCCCATCCGGCTGCGCCGCGAGATCGGCACCGCCGGACCGAGCGCGACGAGCTCCCGCTCGCCGCCCTGGAGCAACGCGCGCCGTCCGGCGGCGAGGTCCCGCGGGCTGTTCGACGGCGCGAGCACGGTGACGGCGTGCCCGCGGCGGCGAAGCTCGCGGGCGAGTCCGTCCACATGCTCGTTGACCTCGTGCGGCTGCGACCAGGCGAACGGCGTGACGAGGGCGACGCGCAGTCCCATCGCGCCTCCGAGTCTAGTGCGGCCTCTCGTAGCGTCCCACCCGAAGCAGCGGTAGCGGGAGGCCGCACACCGTCCAGAGATCATCCCGACCGCCCAGCGGCCGGTACGTGCGGCGTCGCCGGATGGGAGCTCCAGGCGGAACGTGGCGAGACGCGGCCCCTTGCATCGGCGCCCCGCGGCGCAGTAGCGTGGCGGCAGCCTGCGGCCGAACGGCGGCGTCGGGAAGGAGGGCACATGTCGGAGACGACAGCGTCGCGGCGCACGTCCGCACCGCTCGTGACCGCCGGCCGGACGCTCCACCTCTCGAGCCCGCTCATGCGCGGGCCGGACGTCGAGGCGCTGCAACGTCTGCTCGCGGCGTACGACCCGGGTCCGGTGGACGGCGTCTACGGTCCCGCGACCGCGGCCGCGGTCCGGCGGGCGAAGTGGGCGCTCGGCTATCCGGAGGGACGCTGCGACGGCACCGCCGATCCGGCGCTCGTCGCGTACCTCGAGGGCGTCCCGACCCCGCCCGGCTACCGCGCGAGGCGGAACGCGCGAGCCCAGGGCGCGGCGGCGGCCTCACTCCGGGAGCGCATCGTCAGCCACGCGCGCTGGGGGATCGCCCATCGAGCGGACATCCACTACGAGCAGCGTCGCCCGATCGACGGCCTGCACGAGCCGCGGCGGCTGCCGCTCCGCACCGACTGCTCCGGGTTTGCGACGCTCTGCTACGCGTGGGCGGGCGCGCCCGACCCGAACGGGCTCGGCTACAGCGGCCAGGGCTACACCGGCACGCTCCTCCAGCACATGGAGGCGGTCCCGCTCGAGGCGGTCCGGCCCGGCGACCTCGTCGTCTTCGGCCCGCCGCCCGGCCGCCACGTCGCGCTCGTGCTCGAGCCCGGCGCCGACCCGCTCCTCTGCTCGCACGGCCAGGAGGCGGGACCGCTCGCGGTGCGCTTCTCGGCCGAGTCGCGCGCCCAGCCGCCGCCTGCGACCTGGCTCACCTGCCTGCCGTAGCGACGGTTACCTCGAGGATGGTAGGAGCCCCGAACGGCAAGCCCGGCTAGGCGAATCGCCTAGGCGCTCTGCTTCGCCGGCGCGGGCTCGGGCGCCCTACGGCGGTAGCGCTCGATGAACTCCTCGGTGAGCTCGTACGCCTCGTCGTCGACGATCTGCTGCGGCGGCGACTTCATCAGGTACGAGCTCGGCCCGACGAGGGCGCCGGCGACGCCGTTGTCGAGCGCGAGCTTCGCGAGCCGCACGGCGTCGATGACGATGCCCGCCGAGTTGGGCGAGTCCCACACCTCGAGCTTCAGCTCGATGTTGAGGGGCACGTCGCCGAACGAGGAGCCCTCCATGCGGATGTAGGCCCACTTGCGGTCGGTCAGCCACGGCACGTAGTCGGACGGCCCGACGTGCACGTTGCGCGCGCCGAGATCGTAGTCGAGCATCGACGTGACCGCGTTCGTCTTCGAGATCTTCTTCGACTCCAGCCGTTCCCGCTCGAGCATGTTGAGGAAGTCCGAGTTGCCGCCCACGTTGAGCTGCATCGTCCGGTCGAGGTGGACGCCCCGTTCGCGGAAGAGCGAGGTGAGGACGCGGTGCGTGATCGTGGCGCCGACCTGCGACTTGATGTCGTCGCCGATGATCGGCAGCCCTCGCTCCTCGAAGCGCTTCTGCCAGTAGCGCTCGCGCGCGATGAAGACCGGCATGCAGTTCACCATCGCGCAGCCGGCGGCGAGGATCTGCTCCGTGTACCACTTCGTCGCCTCCTCGGAGCCGACGGGGAGGTAGTTGACGACGACGTCGGTGTTCGTCTCCTTGAGGATGCCGACCACGTCGTCGGTCTCGCCCGGCGCCTTCTCGACCACCTGGGACAGGTACTTGCCGAGGCCGTCGTGCGTCATCCCGCGCGACACCTTCACGCCCGTCTTCGGCACGTCGGCGAACTTGATCGTGTCGTTCGGATGCGCCCAGATCGCGTCGGCGAGGTCCTCGCCGACCTTGCCCTTGACGACGTCGAACGCGGCGGTGAACTCGATGTCGCGGATGTGGTACCCGCCGAGGTTGACGTGCATGAGGCCCGGCACGAACTGGTCATCGGGCGCGTCCTTGTAGTACTCGCGGCCCTGGAGCAGCGAGTTGGCGCAGTTCCCGACGCCGATGATCGCGACGCGCACCTTGCCGTCGTCGAGGCGGGCGCGGCCGTTCGAGCTACCGTTCGTCGACATCGTCTCCTCCGTGGATCAGCTCGGCCCGTGAAAGCGCTCCGTGCTTTCGCGGGATTCCGAGAGTTGCTTGTGGACGTGCAGGATGCGCTGGCCGACCGTGAGCCACGCGGTCGCCGCGAGCAGGGCGAGGGCCCACTGGAGGATCCCCCAGGGGGCGAGGACGAGCCCCGCCGTGATCACGACGACTCGCTCGGCGCGCGAGCCGAGCCCGACGTCGCCCCGCAGCCCGAGCGCCTCCGCGCGGGCACGGGTGTACGGGACGAGGAAGGAGCCGGCGACAGCGGCCACCGTCAGCGCGACGGCGGCCTCGTTGCCGTCGCGGGCGAAGGCGAACGCGATCGCGGCCAGCACCGCGCCCTCGCCGACGCGGTCGGTCGTCGAGTCGAGGAAGGCGCCGAAGGGCGTGGACTTGCCGCCCGCGCGGGCGAGCGCGCCGTCGAGGATGTCGAGCACCGAGCCGACGACGAACACGAGCGCGGCGAGCCAGTACACGAGGATCTCGTTGCGGCTCGCGAACGGGACGAGCACCGCCGCGGCGAGACACAGCGAGACACCGGCGGCGGTGAGCGCGTTCGGGGTGACGCGGGTGCGCGCCAGGCCGGTGACGGAGCGGCTCGCCAGCGAGCGTGCGCCTGCGGTGTAGCCCTGCTTCACCCGGCGCAGGCTCGGGGTCGTTTCTCTCATCGCATGCATCGAGGCCGTCTCGGGCGCAGGTCGAATCGCAAACTTGCTATGCCGCGACTATAGCAGGTCTGCGATGGGGCGAGCCTCGTGCCGCAGGCGCCCGACGAGCCTCGGCGTCCAGGCGACCGCCGCAAGCGAGAACAGCGCGACCGCGATTCCCGCGAGCACGTCGAGCAGGTAGTGGTTCGCCGTCGCCAGCACGCAGAACCAGACCCAGGCCGGCCAGAGCGCCCACAGGGCCTTCGCCCAGCGGCTCCGGCACGTTGTCGCGAGGACGGCGCCGACGACGAGCGCGTCAGCCGCGTGCAGGCTCGGCATCGCGGCGTACGGGTTCGCGAGCGCGGCGAGCAAGCCGGCGGAGTGGTTGACGCCGTCGACGAAGCCCTCGTCGGGGAACATCCACGGCGGCGCCGTCGGCATCACGACGTACCCGACGAGGCCGATCAGGTTGGCGAGCAGGATCGCGTTGCGGAAGCGCGCGAAGTGCTGGTGCCGGCGCAGGTAGACCCAGAGGAGCGTCAGCCCGATCGCGGTGAACTCGGAGTTCCAGTACGTCCAGGCCGCTGCCGTCAGGAGCACGTGCGACGAGTCGGCGACGCGCTGCGCGGCCTGCTCCACGAGCTGGTGCATGAGGCCGCGCTCGAAGTCGATGACGCGGAAGCCGTTCATGAACGCCCGCGCCGGGTTGCGGTCGGCGAGGCTGCGGACGCCGAGGTACGTGAAGTAGAAGCCGAGCCAGATCGCAACCTGGAACCAGAAGTGCGCCCACCCGCGCGGCAACATCCGGCGGCCGGCTGCGACGACGGCTGTCACGCGACGATTCTACCGCCGCACCGCCGGGGCACGCGGCGCGTCCCACGGCAGCGTCTACGCGCGCGACGTCCGTCAGCTAGCCGCCGATGTACGACATCTCGACCTTCGGCGTCGCCGGGGTGTCCGCGCTTCGCAGCTCCGAGTAGCGGTCGCTGCGCCTCGTCCAGATCCCCCGCAGCGTCTCGGCCAGCTCCTCGTCGCTCGCGCCGAGCCGAAGCGGAGCGCGCAAGTCGTGGCCTCGCGCAGCGAACAGGCAGGTGTAGAGCCGCCCTTCCGCCGAGAGGCGGGCGCGGGAGCAACCGCCGCAGAACGGCTGCGTGACCGAGGCGATGACGCCGATCTCGCCGGCGCCGTCGCGGTACCGGTAGCGGCGCGCCGTCTCGTCGCTCCGGGCGGGCGGCAGCGGCTCGAGCGGCCACGCCGCGTCGATCCGGCGCACGATCTCCTCCGCCGGC
>JADGHP010000033.1 GCA_019683855.1 Thermoleophilia bacterium | reverse complement strand
CGGCGCCGCATGGAGCTCCGTCAGCGAGTCGCTTCGAGCCAGGGCCCACGCGAGCGCGTGCTCGCGGCCGCCCGAGCCCACCACCAGCACCTTCACCGGCCGATCGTACTCGCACGCGCGGACGGGGAGGGTGCGGGAGGGTGCAGACGTCGCGCGGCGATCCGCGCGTCCGGAGCGAGCTATGCTGCGCCGGTGGAAGCGCCTCCGCGCTCGGCTGCGTCGGCGGATGTGCTGCGGCTGCCGGAGGGGCGCACCGAGCGCGATCGGCGGTGGAGGAGCCGCTCGAGAGCCGCATGGTCGGTCGCCTCGCTGCGGTGTCGATTCGAGCTCGTCCAGAACAGCCGGGCGTGGCGGATCGTGGCCTGACCGGGGTGCTGCTCGTCGGCGGCGCGAGCTCGCGCTTCGGCTCGCCGAAGGCGCTCGCGCGGCTCGGCGGCGAGACGCTCGCGGCGCGCGCGTGGCGGGTGCTCGGCGAGGCGTGCGCCGAGCGGCTCGCGGTTGGGAAGGCGGGGGATGCGCTCGACCTGCCGTTCCCGCTCCTCGACGACGGGACCGAGGTGCGCGCGCCGCTTGCCGGCCTCGTCGCGGGCCTGCGCGCGGCCCGCACCGACCTCGCGGTCGTCGTCCCGGTCGACGTCCCGCTGCTGACGCCGGCCGCGCTGCACGAGCTCGCGGACGCCTGCCGCGACGTCGCGATGCCGCCCAACGGGCCGCTGCCCGGCGCGTACCGGCGGAGCGCGCTGCCCGCGCTCGAGCGCGCGCTCGCGGTCGGGCGGCTGGCACTGCGGGCGGCGATCGCCGAGCTCGACGTCGCCGTCGTCGAGCTTGACGAGGGCATGCTCGTCAACGTGAATACGCCCGATGATCTTCGACGTCTCTGACGAGGCCTACGACCGCTTCATGGGCCGCTACTCGGCGCGGCTGGCGCCGGCGTTCGCCGACTTCGCCGGGGTCGCGGAGGGGCAGCGCACGGTCGATGTCGGAGCCGGCACGGGCGCGCTGGCGGCGGAGCTGGCGCGGCGCGGCGAGGCCGCCGCGGCGGAGCCGTCCCCGCGCTTCGCGGCCGCGCTCCGGAGGCGGCATCCCGCGCTCGACGTGCGGGAGGCGCCGGCGGAGGCGCTCCCGTGGCCGGACGCCTCGTTCGACGCCGCGCTTGCGCAGCTCGTCGTCAGCTTCGTCGCCGACGCCGCGGCGGCCGTTCGGGAGATGCGGCGCGTCGTGCGCCGCGGCGGCGTCGTCGCCCTGTGCATGTGGCAGGAGGACGGCCTGGAGCTCGCGGGGCCGCTGCGTGCGGCGCGGCAAGCCGCCATGCCGGACGGCCCGGCGCCGCGGCCGCTTCCCTACCGCAGCGAGGGCGAGCTCCGCGACCTGCTCGCCGGTGCGGACCTGCACGACCTCGCGACCGCGCAGCTCGAGGTGCAGTCCGAGTACGCGAGCTTCGACGAGTTCTGGGAGGCGGCGCTCGCAGCGGTCGGCCCGGACACCTTCTGGCTGCGAGAGCTCGAACCGGAGCGGCAGGCGGCAGCGCGAGCCGCCGCCTACGACGCGCTCGGCGAGCCCGACGGGCGGTTCGTCCTGCGCGGCCGCGCGTGCGCCGCTCGCGGCGTCGTCTAGGGCGGCGCGCGGGGCGCGTCACGCGACGGGGGCGACGGCCTCGCCGGCGGGTCAGGCGGCGCGCGTGATCGCCTCGAGCCCGTACCGGGTGAGCACGTGCTCGCGATCGGCCCCCGTGCCGATGAGGATCACCTCGACGTCGCGCGCGCGCTCGACGAACTCGACGTAGCGACGCGCCGCAGCGGGCAGGTCGTCCATCGTGGCGCAGCTCGAGAGCGGCTCCTCCCAGCCCGGCAGCGTCTCGTACACCGGTCGGGCCGCGTGGAAGTCGCTCTGGTGGGCGGGGAAGTCCGCCGTCTCGCTCCCGTCGCGCAACCGGTAGCGCGTGCACACGGGCAGCTCCGCGAACGCCGAGAGGACGTCGAGCTTCGTCAGCGCGAGCTGGTCGATCCCGTTCACGCGCACCGCGTAGCGGAGCGCGACGAGATCGAGCCAGCCGCAGCGCCGCTCGCGGCCGGTGACGGTCCCGTACTCGTGGCCGAGCTCTCGGACGATCCCCTGTTGCGGCTGCGGGATCTCCGTGGGGAACGGCCCCTCCCCGACGCGCGTCACGTACGCCTTCGCCACCCCGATGACGCGGTCGATGCGGTTGGGCCCGATCCCGACGCCGGTGGCGGCGTTCGCGGCGACCGGGTTCGAGGAGGTGACGAACGGATACGTGCCGTGGTCGAGGTCGAGCAGGGTCGCCTGGGCGCCCTCGAACAGGACGACCTTGCCGTTGCGCAGCGCGTCCTCGACCAGGAGGGACGTGTCCGCGACGTACGGGCGCAGCCGCTGCGCGTAGCTCTCGTACTGCGCCGCGACCGTCTCCAGGTCGAAGGGCTCCGACTCGTAGACCCGCTCCAGCCAGAGGTTCTTCTCGGCGAGCGCCACCTCGATCTTCTGGCGCAGGATCTTCGGGTCGAGGATGTCCTGGACGCGGATCCCGAGCCGCATCGCCTTGTCCGCGTAGCAGGGGCCGATCCCGCGCCGCGTCGTCCCGATCGCGAGCTTGCCGAGCCGCCGCTCGCTCGCCCCGTCGATAGCGACGTGCCAGGGCATGATCAGGTGCGCGTTGCCGGACACGTACACCTCCGCGGTCGAGTAGCCGCGGCGCTCGAACTCGTCCAGCTCGCCGATCAGCACCTCCGGGTCGACGACGCAGCCGTTGCCGATCACGCACGGCTTGCCGCGCACGATGCCGCTCGGCAGCGCCCGGATCTTGTACGTCTCCTCGCCGACGACGATCGTGTGCCCGGCGTTCGGGCCGCCCTGGTAGCGGCAGACGACGTCGGAGTGCTGCGCGAGGAGGTCGACGATCTTCCCCTTGCCCTCGTCGCCCCACTGCGCGCCGACGATGACGGTCGCGGGCACGGCGCAAGTGTGCCGGATCCATCGGCCGCAGGCGGTCCGGTTGTGCGGATGACGGCGGGCTCGCCCGCCTCACCGCGTACGCTCACGTCGTGGAGGAGCTGACGCGGTTCGGCGGCTGGGTCACGATCACGGCGGCGGCGACGCTCGCCGCCGTCGTCTCGTCACGGCTCGCGGAGCGGTTCCGGATCCCGCCCGGCGCGCTCTTCCTGCTCGTCGCGGCGGGCGCCTCGGATCTCTTCCCGAGCCTCTCGCACCTCTCGATCCGCAGCGTGGAGCGGCTCGCCTCGCTCGCGCTCGCGGTCATCCTCTTCGATGGGGGCTTGCGGGTCGGATGGCGGCGCTTCCGCGCCTCGGCGGCGCCGGTCGTCTCGCTCGGCCTCCTCGGCACGTTCCTCACCGCCGGGCTGCTCGCGCTCGCCGCGCGCTTCCTGCTCGGCTTCACGTGGTCGACGGCGGGCGTGCTCGGCGCCGCGCTCGCGCCGACCGACCCCGCGATCATGTTCTCGGTGCTCGGTCGGCGCGAGATCGCCGGCCGCACCGGCACGATCCTCGAGGGCGAGTCGGGCGCGAACGATCCGGTCGGGATCGCGCTCACGCTGGCGCTCGTCTCCGCCGCCGCGGGAGGCGGCTCCGTCGCCGGCGGGGTTACCGACTTCGTCTCCTCGCTTGCGATCGGGCTCGCGGTCGGGGCGGCGGCGGCGCGCTGGGTGCACCCGCTGCTCGTGCGGTTGCCGCTGCGCGACTCGTCGCTTGGCCCGCTGCGGACGCTCGCCTTCGTCGGCGTCGTCTACGGCGCCGCCTCGGCGGCGCACGGCTCCGGCTTCCTCGCCGCCTACATCGCGGGCATGATCGTCGGGGACGCGCCGTTCCAGGGCAAGCGGGCTGTGGCACGCTTCCACACCTCGCTCGCGAGCCTCGCCGAGATCGTCGTCTTCGTCGCGCTCGGGCTCACGGTCGACGTGACGGCCGTCTTCGACGACCGTGTGTGGCTGGACGGGCTCGTGCTCGCGCTGCTCGGGATGCTCGTCGTGCGGCCGCTCGCGGTCGGGCCGCTGCTTCTGCCCGTCGAGCTGACCGCGGGCGAGCGCGTGTTCGTCGTCTGGGCGGGGCTGAAAGGGGCGGTGCCGATCCTGCTCGCCGCGTTCGCGCTGCTTGGCGACGTCGAGGGCTCGGAGCGGATCTACCTGATCGTGTTCGTGGTCGTCGTCCTGTCGGTGACGCTGCAGGCGGCGACGATCCCGGCGGCCGCGCGCCGGCTGGGCGTGCCGATGCTCGAGCTGCGCGAGCCGGAGTGGGAGTGAGGGCGGGCCGTCAGTCGAGCGCGAGCGCGCGCCCGAGCAACACCGGCCTGCGCCGGACGACCCGGTGCTCGGCGTCGAACCAGGTCGCCTCGCCGACGACGTCTCCCTCCCAGCGCTCGCGCGGGAAGCGCCGCACGACCGCGCGGCGGATGGGGCGGCCCGAGTCGTCGTAGTCGACCTGCTCCGCCTCGCCTGTCTCGTCGTCCCACGTGACGACGCGCACGGCGAACGTCGGCGACGTGGACTCGACGCGCTTGCAACGGATCATCGGCGCCTCCTCCGATCGTCGGGCCGCCTCGCTGCGACGCGACGCGGCAGGTCTCGGCTGGAACGACGCGGATGCTGTACCCGCCACCGTCAAGGACTATTCCACGGGGAGGGCGAGTCGCAGCCGGCTCGCCTCCGGCGGGCCCTCCGTGCTCCGCGCTCAGGCGGCGGCGAGGTCGGCGAACTTCGCGTAGCGCTTGAGGAACGAGAGCTTGATCGCGTCCGTCGGCCCGTTTCGATGCTTGGCGACGATGATCTCGGCGAGGCCCTGCTGGTCGGAGTCCTCGTGGTAGTACTCGTCGCGGTAGACGAACATGACGATGTCCGCGTCCTGCTCGATCGACCCCGACTCGCGCAGGTCGGAGAGGAGCGGACGCTTGTCGGTGCGCTGCTCGACCGCGCGGGAGAGCTGCGAGAGGGCGAGGATCGGCACGTCGAGGTCGCGCGCCAGCATCTTCAGCGAGCGCGAGATCTGCGAGACCTCCTGGACGCGGTTCTCGGCGCTCGCGCCGGTCGTCATCAGCTGCAGGTAGTCGACGATGATCAGCCCGAGGTTCGGGTGGCGCGATTTGAGGCGCCGCGCCTTCGAGCGGATCTCCATGAGGTTGATCGAGCCGCTGTCGTCGACGAAGATCGGCGCCTTGGCGAGCTTGTCGCAGGCGGCGGTGAGCCGCGGCCAGTCGTCCGGCGCGAGCTTGCCGGTGCGCAGCCGCTGCGACTCGACCTTGCCCTCGCTGCACATGAGCCGCTGCGTCACCTCCGCCTTCGACATCTCGAGCGTGAAGATGCCGACGGGGATCCCCTTCCGCACGCCGAGGTTGGCGGCGATGCACAGCGCCAGCGCCGACTTCCCCATCGAGGGCCGCGCCGCGACGACGACGAGGTTGCCCGGCTGGAAGCCGGACGTGATCCGGTCGAGGTCCCTGAAGCCCGACGGCGTGCCGGTGACCTCGACCCCCGACTCGTACAGCGCGGTGATCCGCTCGAAGCTCTCCTTCAGCAGCGACTCGATGTCGGCGAAGTCGCTCGTGACCCTGCCCTGGGAGAGCTCGAAGAGGAGCTGCTCGGCCTGGTCGATGAGGTCGGGTGTCTCGCCCGGGCGCTCGAAGCCGAGGCGCGCGATACGCTGGCCGACCTCGATCAACCCTCGCAGCGTCGCCATCTCGCGGACGATTCGGGCCCAGTGCCCGACATTCGCTGTAGCCGGCACGATGCTCGCCAGCTCGTGCAGTCGCACGCGGCCGCCGGCGTCGGCCAGTCGTCCCTGCTTGTCGAGAAGGTCGGTGACTGTGAGGACGTCGACCGGCTCGCCGTGGGTATAGAGCTCGACCGCGGCCTGGTAGATGAGGCCGTTCGAGTGCTTGTAGAAGTCGCTCGGCCTGACGATCTCGGCCACGGTCGCCATCGCGTTCGCCGAGACGAGGATGGCCCCGAGAACCCAATCCTCCGCCTGGAGGTTCTGCGGCGGGGCCGCGGGGTCGGTCCGCGTCGAGGCGAGCAGCACCGCGGGATGTTCGCTCGCAGGGCTCATGTGCACTGATCCAAGCCGCCGCCGCGCCGCCCGGTCAAATGGGGATTCCACAGCCCGGAACGAGCGCGCGACCGCCGTGTGGACACACCTGTGGATGGGCAGGAGCAGGGAGATCGGAACATACGTTCGCCGAGTATCCACAGGGCGCAGGACGACATGGGCTCCCGCGCCCGCCCTGGACGGCCATGTCTGCACAGGAGCTGTCCGCACGAGCCCGAACGAATCGTGCGCTCCGAGCGTGAAATTTCGCGCATCCCGCAGGGGTCTTCCACTGTTTCTCCAGCGCTGGGGACGACGCTGTGGACGACGCGCGGCTTACGGGCGCAGCTTGGCCTCGAGCTCGCTCAGGCGGCGCTCGAGCGCCGAGAGCCCGAGCAGGAGCAGGCGCAGGTCGCGGTCGGCGAAGATCCCCTTCTCGCGCAGGAGCGCGTCGAACACGCCCCGGTACTCCGCGTCGGTGTAGAGCCGGCCGCTGCCCCGGCACTCGGTGCAGGGCTCGACCTCCGGCGCTCGCTCGAAGGTCACGAGCCCCCGTCCGTCGCAAAACGGGCAGGGGCTCAGACCTCCCATTACTCGTCCCGCAGCGCCGCCTCGGCGTCGGCGCGCCACTCGGGCTCCGGCTCCGCCTCCTCGGCGGCGTCCGTCCGGGCGGCGATCCCCTCCTCCGCAGCCTCCTCGGGCTCGGCGTCCCCCGCGGGCGCCTCGGGCGCCTCGGCGGCGCGCTCGGCCTCCTCCATCGCCGCGAGCTCCTCCTCCGGGGGCAGCTCGCCGCCCTCGGGCACCACGAGCGTCTTCACCTCGACCCGGATGTCCTGGAAGACGTCGATCGGCACCGCGTAGCGTCCGATGCGCTTGATCGTGTCGATGCCGATCTTGCGCCGGTCGACGCGGATCTTGCGGGTGCGCCAGATCTCGTCGGCGATGTCGGTCGGCGTGACCGAGCCGAAGAGCGAGCCGGTCGGCCCCGCCTTCACCTCGAAGCGGAGCACGGTCTTCGAGAGCGTGTCGGCGATCGTCCGCGCCTGCTCGGCGGTCTTCGCCTCGTGCCGGGCGCGCTGCGCCTCGCGCTTGCGCAGCTCGGCCACCCGGGCCGCCGTCGCCTCCTCGGCGAGCCGGCGCGGCAGCAGGTAGTTGCGGGCGAACCCGCGCGCCACCGAGACCACGTCGCCGCGCAGCCCGACGTGCTCGACGTCCTGGAGCAGGATGACCTCCATCAGGCCTCCCCGCGGCGGCGGCTCTCCGTGCCGTCGGCGACGTACGGCAGCAGCGCCATCTCGCGCGCCCGCTTGATCGCGGTCGCGATCTGCACCTGGTGACGCCGGCAGGCGCCGGTGATCCGACGGCTGCGGATCTTCCCCTTCTCGGAGATGTACCGCCGCAGCTGGTTCACGTTCTTGTAGTCGACCTCCGCGATGTGCTCCTTGCAGAAGAAGCAGTTGCGGCGCTTGATCTGGCCTGTCGCCGCGCCCGCCCGCTTCCGCTGGGTCTTGTCCTTCGCCATGCCTCTCCTAGAACGGGATGTCGTCGTCGGCCGCCGCCGGGAAGTCGGCGCTCTCCTGCGCCGCCCCGGCCGGCACGAACTGGTTGCCGCCGAAGTCGCTCGCCTCGCCGCGACCGCCGAGGAACTGGACGCTCTCGGCGACGATCTCGACCGCCTCGCGCTTGCTGCCGTCCTGGGCCTGCCACTCCCGCCAGTCGAGGCGGCCGTCGATAGCGACGGAGCGGCCCTTCGCGAGGTACTGCGCGCAGCTCTCCGCCTGGTTGCCGAAGACGGAGACGCTGAAGTAGTTGGGCTTGTCGATCCACTGGCCCGACTCGTCGCGGCGCCGGCTGTTCACCGCGACGCGCAGGCTGCACACGGGAGTGCCGCCCGGCGTGTGCCGCAGCTCGGGGTCGCGCGTCAGGTTCCCGACGAGCACGACGCGGTTGATGTTGGCCATGGGACTCCTCCTAGTCCTCGAGCGAACCTGTGTTCGTCTCAGCGTACGCGGGCTCGGGGACGGAGGCCGCTGCGGGCGCGGGGGCGGCCGCGTCGTCGCGCGGGGCGCTCGTGCGGGAGCCCTCGATGTGCTTGGTCGCCATGTAGCGCATCACGCCGTCGTCGATCTTGAGCAGGCGCGTGACCTCGTTGAGCGTCTGCGCGTCGGACTCGAAGACGACGAGGTGGTAGATCCCCTCGCCTTTGTGGTCGATCTCGTACGCGAGCCGGCGGCGCCCCCAGGCGTCGTGGCTACGCCAGGTTCCGCCGGAGCGCTCCACGGTCTCCCGCGCGCGCGCGACGATCTCCTGCTGGCGCTCCTCGGCCAACTCGGGGTCCAGCATGAGCAGGATCTCGTAGCTCGTCAACGTCCCGATCTCCTCCTTCCCGCGGTCTCGATCGGCCCCGACTGCCTGCGCCGCTCGGGACGGAACGGCGCGATGACGGGGCAGGAAGCGGCGACCACTGTAGCATCGAACCCATGCGCCGCTTCCTCGCCTGGCTCGCTGGCGCCCTCGGCGGTCTCGCCGTCTACCGGCTGCTCGCCCGGCGCGGCCGAGGCGCCCCGCGGGCCCGCTCGGCGGCTCCGTTGGCCGGGCCGACCGTCGACCCGCGCGCGGAGGAGCTGCGGGCGAAGCTCGCCGGAGCGCGGCGCCAGGCGGCGCCCGAGCCGGAGCCCGCCTCCGAGCCGGAGCGCGCCGAGGGCGAGACGCCGGCCGAGACGCCCGAGGAGCGCCGCCGCCGCGTGCACGAGCGCGGCCGGGCCGCGCTCGACGAGATGCGCGGCGAGTAGCGACGGCTCGCGTTTGGGGTCGCTCCTCGGGGGCACTTCCTCGTTGGAGCCGGGATCGGCACGGGAGCCGCAGCCCTGCCGCCCCGGCTCCTCGCGTACCGCGGGGCGGGACGGCGTCGCGGCGCGGGGGCGGGGAGCGGAGCGGCGCCGGAGTCGAACCGACCCAGCCGTGGGTTGCACGACCTCACCGGTTTTGAAGACCGGTTGGGCCACCGGGCCCGGCCGCTCCGCCCGCAGCGTAGACGTCTCCGAGCGACCGCGGACGGGCTCGTCCTCCACGGCGATCAGTCGCCGTCGAGGCGGGGGAGTCCCAGCCGGACGGCTCGTGGCGGCGGCTCAAGGCGTGCCGGGCGGACGGCGCGCATGGACGCGCTCGCGGCGACGAGCCTGTTCCCAGCGCGACGTCACGAGAGAGCGCGCTGCCCGAGGCGGGCCAGCAGCTCGTCCGGCGGCAGCTCGGCGAGCGAGTCGAGCACGAGGTCGGCCTCGTCGAGGCCGAGCGAGCGCGTCACCTCGTTCGGGACGGCGACGCAGAAGATCCCAGCCGCCTTCGCCGCGCGGACGCCGTTCGGCGAGTCTTCGAAGGCGACCGCCTCCTGCGGCGAGACGCCGAGCAGGTCGAGCGCCTCCAGGTAGAGGGTCGGCGCCGGCTTCGCGCGCGCGGCGTCGCGGTCGGCGGTGACGATCGCGTCCCAGCCGACCGCCTGCCCGAGCCGGCGCAGGTGCATCTCGATCCAGCGCCGCGACGAGCTGGACACGATGGCGCGCTTGAGGCCGTGGCGGCGCGCGGCCGCCAGGTAGTCCTCGATCCCCGGCCGCAGACCCTCCGCCTCGATCAGCGACAGCTCGTGGGCGTAGCGGCGCTCGTTCAAGGCCTCGCGCTCGAGCGGCTCCCCCACCAGCTCCTCGAGGTGCGCCATCGGGTCCCACGCGCCGTGCGTGCCGACGACGAGCGCCCACTTGTCGTGCGGCAGCTCGTGGCCGTGCTCCCGGTACAGCCGCTCCCAGCCGGCGCGCGAGGGCGCCTCGGTGTCGAGGATGAGGCCGTCGAAGTCGAACAGGAACGCGCGGATCGCCACCGCGGTGCAGAGTACGCGCGTGGCGATCCTGGGCGTCGACGTCGGCGGGACGTTCACCGACGCCGTCCTGCTCGAGGACGGCCGGCTGCGCACGGCGAAGGTGCCGACCGCGCGCCGCCAGGAGGAGTCGGTGCTCGCCGCGGCGCGCGCCGTCGGCGCGCAGGAGGTGGAGCGGTTCGCGCACGGGACGACGGTGGCGACGAACGCGCTGCTCGAGCGGCGCGGCGCCCGCACCGCGTACGTCGGGAACGCCGGCTTCGAGCACCTGCTCCACCTGCGCCGGCAGGCTCGCGCGCACCTCTACCGGCCCTGCCGGCCGCATCCCGAGCCGCTCGTGCCGCTCGAGCGCTGCCACGGCGTGCGCGGCCGCCTCGGCCCCGACGGCGAGCTGGAGCCGCTCGACCTCGACTCGCTGCCCGACCTCGGCGACGTCGAGGCGGTGGCGGTGTGCCTCCTGTTCGCGTTCCGCGACCCCTCCCACGAGCGGGCGGTGGCGGCGGAGCTGCGGCGGCGGCATCCCGGCGTCCACGTCGTTGCCTCGCACGAGGTCGCGCCGGAGTTCCGCGAGTACGAGCGGGCCTCGACGACCGCCGCCGACGCCTACCTCGGGCCGGTGGCGGGGCGCTACCTGCGCGCCCTCGCGGCGGCGGCGCTTCAAGCGGGGCTGCCGGAGCCGCTCGTGATGCTCTCCTCCGGCGGGGTCGCCTCGGTGGAGGAGGCGGCGGCGCACCCGGCCGCGATCCTCGTCTCCGGGCCGGCCGCCGGCGTCGTCGGGGCCGGGCTCGTCGCGCGGCGCGCCGGCTTCGAGAACGCGATCGCCTTCGACATGGGCGGCACCTCCACCGACGTCTGCCTGCTCCCCGGCGGGCGCGCCGCGCGCGTGGCGGAGCGGGAGGTGGGCGGCTTCCCGATCCGACTGCCGACCGTGGACATCCACACCGTGGGGGCCGGCGGCGGCTCGCTCGTGCGCCGAGACGCGGGCGGCGCGATCCGCGTCGGGCCGGAGTCGGCGGGCGCCCATCCCGGCCCCGCCTGCTACGGGCGCGGCGGCGGCCCGACCGTGACCGACGCGAACCTCCTCCTCGGGCGGCTGCCGGCGGAGCTGCCGGGCGGGCTCGTCCTCGACCGCGACGCCGCGGCCGCCGCGCTCGACGGCATCGACCCGGCCGCCGTCGTCGAGGTCGTGAACGCGGAGATGCTGCGCGCCCTGCGCGTCGTCTCGGTCGAGCGCGGTCACGATCCGCGCGACTTCGCCCTGGTTGCCTTCGGCGGGGCGGGGCCGCTGCACGCGTGCGCGCTCGCGGAGGAGCTCGGGATCGAGGCGGTGCTCGTCCCCGAAGCGGCCGGCGTCCTCTCCGCGCTCGGCCTCGTCGCGAGCGAGGAGCGACGCGACCGGGTCGTCTCGCACGTGCGTCCGCTCGCCGAGGTGCGCGACCTGCCGGCCGAGGGGGAGGCCGACCTGCGCTACCGCGGCCAGTCGTTCGAGCTCACGGTCCCGCTCCAGCCCGACCTCGCCGCCGCCTTCCACCGCGCCCACGCGGAGCGCTACGGCTACGCCGATCCCACGCGGGAGATCGAGCTCGTCGCCGTCCGCACCGCCGAGGTCGTGTCCGCACCCGAGATCACCCTGCATGTAACAACGTGTTACAAGGTGGAGGGTCCGTCGGTGCTCGAGCTGCCGGGATCCACGTGCTGGGTGCCCGAGGGCTGGCGCGGCGAGACGAACGCCGACGGGACGCTCGTGCTGACGCGATGAACGTCGAGCTGCAGGTGATCGGGAGCGCGCTGCGCGCGATCGCGGAGGAGATGGGCGCCGCGCTCGTCCGCTCGGCCTTCTCCGCCAACATCAAGGAGCGGCGGGACTGCTCGACCGCGATCTTCGACGAGGCCGGCCGGATGATCGCGCAGGCGGAGCACATCCCCGTCCACCTCGGGGCGATGCCGGACGCGGTCGCGGCGGTCATGCGCCTCGGGCTTGAGCCGGGCGAGCTCGCGATCCTCAACGACCCGTACACCGGGGGCACGCACCTGCCCGACGTGACGCTCGTGTCGCGCACCGCGCTCGGCTACGCCGTCTCGCGCGCCCACCACGCCGACGTCGGCGGGATGGAGCCGGCGAGCCTGCCCGCGTTCTCGCGCGAGCTGTACCAGGAGGGGCTCGTCCTGCCGCCGGTGCTCCTCACGCGCGAGGTGGAGGAGCTCTTCGTCGCGAACGCGCGCAACCCGGACGAGCGCCGCGGCGACCTGCGCGCGCAGATCGCCGCGCACCGGCTCGCCGAGCGCCGCATCGACGAGCTGTGCGCGCGCCGCGGTCGCGAGCGGGTGGCGGCCGCGATGGACGAGCTCTACGCCTACTCGGAGCGGATGGTGCGGGCCGCGATCGCCGCGCTGCCCGACGGGCGCTGGGAGGCCGAGGACGTCGTCGAGGCGCTCGAGGGGGAGCTTCCGATCCGGTGCGCGGTCGAGGTCGCCGGGGACGAGGTGCGGATCGACTTCGCCGGCACCGCGCCCCAGCACGCGGGCAACCTCAACTGCCCGCTGTCGGTGACCCGCTCGGCCTGCTTCTTCGTCGTCCGCTGCCTCACCGAGCCCGACCTGCCCGCCTCGGGCGGCGCGTTCGCGCCGGTGGCGGTGACCGCGCCCGAGGGCTGCCTCGTCAACGCGCGCCCGCCGGCCGCGGTCGTGGCCGGCAACACCGAGACCTCCTCGCGCATCGTCGACGTCGTGTTCCGCGCCTTCGGCGAAGCGCTGCCGGTGCCCGCGCAGGGGCAGGGGACGATGAACAACGTGGCGCTCGGGAACGGCTCGTTCACCTACTACGAGACGATCGGCGGCGGCCAGGGCGCGTGTCCCGACGCCGACGGGCCGAGCGGCGTGCACGTCGCGATGTCGAACACGCTGATCACGCCGGTCGAGGCGCTCGAGCTCGCCTACCCGCTGCGAGTGGAGCGCTGGAGCCTGCGAGCGGGCTCGGGCGGCGCGGGCGCGCGCCGCGGCGGCGACGGCGTCGTGCGCGAGCTGCGCGTCCTCGAAGACTGCCGCCTCTCGGTGCTCGCGGAGCGGCGGGCGCGCGCCCCGCGCGGCGCGGCCGGGGGCGGCGACGGCGCGCCGGGGCGCACGCTCGTCAACGGCGAGGAGCAGCCGGCGAAGGTGACGCGCCAGCTCCGAGCCGGCGACCTCCTGCGGATCGAGACTCCCGGCGGCGGGGGCTTCGGCGCGCCGAGCGCAGCGCCCTAGCCTGCACGGCTAGCCCGCAAGCGGGCCGCGGCCGGTCTCCAGGAGCACGTACGCGTCCACCGGCGGACGCTCTCTCACCCCGCGCGCCGCCGCAGGACGCGCTCGTCGCCGACGCGGCGCGTCACCCCGTCGGCGTCCATCCGCTCGAGCAGGAGCTGCGCGGTCCTGCGGCCGACGCCC
>JADGHP010000032.1 GCA_019683855.1 Thermoleophilia bacterium | reverse complement strand
CACCGGGCACGGGAGCGGCTGGACGCGGCGGCCGCCGGACGCGTCGCCCCCGCAGACCTCGACGCCGCGCTCGAGCGGGCGCGGGAGCAGGTGGAGGCGCTCGCCGCCGCCGCGGCCGAGCTCGAGTCGAGCCTGCCGCAGCGCGTCGGCGACGCCGTTCAGGACGGGCTGCGCGAGCAGGTGCTTCCGGTCGCGCGCAACCTCGCCGAGATCCGCGGCCTCATGAACCAGGTGATCCGCCGCCTGGAGCGCGTCGAGGGCGACCTCCTCGCCGAGCGGCACGCGCGCGTCGACGACCTCGCGCTGCTCGTCGACCTCGTCAGCTCCGGGTGGCGCAGCGTCGAGCAGCGCCTCGCCCGCCTCGAGGAGCGGCTCGAGCAGCGGAGCGGCGCGGTCGTCTACCGGATGGAGGAGCGCCGCCCGCCCGAGTCCCACGCGGGCTAGTCGGGAGGCCCGTCCGGCGGGAGCACGAGCTCGAAGCGGCTGCCGCGCCCCGGGCTGCTCTCGAGCTCGATCCTGCCGCCGAGCGCGAGCGCCAGCTCGCGGGCGATCGTGAGCCCCAGCCCGGTGCCCCCGCCGTCACGCGACCAGAACGGCCGGAAGATCCGCTCCCGTTCCTCCGGCGTGATCCCGCCGCCGGTGTCGGAGACGCTGACGCTGACGGCGCCGTTCGACGCCGACAGCTCCAGCTCGATCCGGCCGCCCTCGGGCGTCCAGCGGAACGCGTTCGAGAGCAGGTTCGAGATGATCTGGAGGACGCGGTCGCCGTCGGTCATGATCACGGGGCGGTCGCGCAGCTCGCGCCGGTACTCGATCGACCGCCGCCGCGCCTCCTCGCCGAACGCCGCGTACGCCCGCTCGCACAGCTGCGCCATGTCCACCTCCTCGCGCAGCACCGCGAACCGCTTCGCGTCGAGCTTCGCCAGGTCGAGCACGTCGCCGACGAGCCGCTCCAGCCGCATCGCCTCCTCGGCGATCACCGCGAGGGACTGGGACCGCGCCTCCTCGTCCGTGAAGACGCCCTCGCGCAGCGCCGAGACGTGGCCGCGGATCGCGGTCAGCGGCGTCCGCAGCTCGTGCGAGACCGACATCAGGAAGCTGCGCGACAGCTCTTCCGACTCGGCGAGCCTCGCCGCCATCTCGCCGAAGCGCGCGGAGAGGTGCGCGATCTCGTCGCCGCCGCGCGCCGGCGGCAGCTCGACGGCGTAGTTGCCGGCCGCGACCGTGTCGGCCGCCTCCGAGAGCGCACGCAGCGGTTTCGTGATCCGCCGCGACAGGTACACGCCCAGCAGCCCCGCGACGAGCACGCCGCCGCCGAACGCGATCGCGAGCCGCTCGAAGAGCGTGAGCCAGCGGCTACGGAGCTGCGAGACCGGTTTCGCGACCACGACCGCGCCGGCCGGGTAGGCGCCGAGGCGGACGAGCTGCGCCACCGCGAGGTAGTGCCCCCCGTCGGGCGTGTGGAGGTCGATCGTGCGGGTCGGCTCCCGCTCGAGCAGCCGCAGCGGCACCGCGCTCCGCGGCAGCGACGGGATCCTGCCTGCGACGAGCGAAGCGCCTGGGACGATCGGCACCCAGAAGAGGCGGTCGCCGCCGATGGCGCGCTCGAGGGCGGACAGCGGCACCGCCTGGACGCCGGCGTTGCGCGCGTAGAGGCTGACGATCCCGACCGACTCGGAGCGCAGCTCCGCGATCGCGCGCGTCCGCGTGTAGCTCTGGAAGAAGCGGATCGCGATCAGGCTCGTCACGAGCCCGGTGAGCACCGTGCCGAGCAAAAACAGCGCGGGGAGCCGGAAGCGGAGCGACCTCAGCATCGCCCCGAGCGTACTCCGCGGGTCAGGCGGCTTGGTCTTTGGCGGGACCCACTTTGTAGCCCACGCCCCAGACCGTGACGATCGGCGACGCGTCCCCCAGCTTGCGGCGCAGCTGACGCACGTGCACGTCCACGGTGCGCGTGTCGCCAGCGAACGTGTACCCCCAGACGCGCTCGAGGAGCTGGTCGCGGGTGAGGACGAGGCCGCGGTGGTCGAGCAGCTCCCAGAGCAGGTCGAACTCCTTCGGAGCGAGCTGCACCTCCTCGCCTCGCACGCGCGCCTCGCGGCGCCCTGCGTCGACGACGAGGTCGCCGTGGCGGATGACGGCGCTCTCCCGCTCCCCACGGCCCGGCGCGGCTCGCCGCAGGATGGCCCGGACCCGCGCGACCAGCTCGCGCGGGTTGAACGGCTTCGTCATGTAGTCGTCGGCCCCGACCTCGAGGCCGATGATCTTGTCCACGTCCTCGTCGCGCGCGGTCAGCATCAGCACGGGCAGCTCGCCCGTCTGGCGGATCCGCTTGCACACCTCGACGCCGTCGATGTCGGGCAGCATCAGGTCGAGCACGACGAGCGCCGGCTTCTCCGACTCGACGAGCCGCAGCGCCTCGCTCCCGCTCGCGGCCGTGCGCACCTCGTAGCCGGCGCTCTTCAGGTATGCGGCCACGAACGAGGCGATCGACGCCTCGTCCTCGACGACGAGCACCGTCTGCGGCTTTACCCCCTTCACGCCGGCCTACCCGACCGGCTGCGCCGCGATCTGCCGCGTCAACTCGACCGGGATCGAGTGGAAGTCCCCGCCGTTGAGCGAGTACTGGCCGTCCGCGAGCGGCGCTTCCGCCTGCCCGGTGAGCGTGACCATGCCGCGACCGCCGGCGAAGAGGTAGACGCCGGAGCCCCAGATGACGACCCGGAAGGCGCCGTTGACGGCACGGAAGCGGAGGCCCGTCCCGCCCCAGGCGGTGCCGTTGAGCTGGAGGTCCCTCACCTTGAGCGTCTTGTCCCGGTGCCAGAGGGCCCCGCTGACCTCGGGCGCCTCGGCGGTGTCGGCGCCGAGGTCGTAGATCTCGATCCGCCCCAGCCCCGAGATGCGCCCGATCACGAAGCCGTCGATCACGAGCGTCGCCACCGGCCGCGCGCCGGGGAGGGTGCCCTCGCCGTTGTCGGCGCCGCGGACGACGAGCGTCCCGCCGACGGGGGCGCGCCGCGCAGCCGCGGCCGAGAGCGGGGCGGCGACCGCGAGGAGGAGCGCGCATGTGACGACGAGGCGCCGCACGACGCAGAAAGGGTATTCCGGCCGCGGGGGTCCGCGTTGAGCGGACCGTAAAGGTTCTGTGAGGCCGTCCGCGGGCAGGAGGCGTCGGACGGGACGCCTCGACGCCATCCTCCGAGGCGGACGAGCCGCCTCGCTACCTAGCTCTCGTAGCGGTAGAAGCCGCGGCCGGTCTTGCGGCCCAAGAGCCCCGCGTTCGCCATCGCGACGAGCCGCGGCGGCGGCGCCATGCGCGGCTCGCGCAGCTTCGCCCAGAGCGCCTCGCTCGCGTGCACGTGCACGTCGAGGCCGATCAGGTCGATCAGCTCGCACGGGCCCATCGGCCAGCCGGCGCCGTGCTTCATTCCGGCGTCGAGGTCCTCGACGCTGACGCGCGCCTCGTCGAGCACGCGCACGCAGTCGTTGAGGAGCGGGATCAGCACCCGGTTGACGACGAACCCAGGCGTGTCGTGGCAGCGGATCGGGTGCTTGCCGAGTCGCTCCCCGAACGCGTACGCCGTCTCGAAGGCGTCGTCGGCGGTGCGCTCGGCGCGGATGATCTCGACGAGCGGCATCAGCGGCGCCGGGTTGAAGAAGTGCATGCCGACGACGCGCTCGGGCGTGGAGATCGCCGAGGCGATCTCGGTCACCGAGAGCGCGGAGGTGTTGGTGGCGAGCACCGCGTCGGGGCGGCAGACCCGCTCGAGCTCGGCGAACAGCCGCTGCTTGGCGTCGAGCTCCTCGACGATCGCCTCGATCACGAGGTCGCAGTCGGCGAGGTCCGCGACCTCGGTCGTAAGCGAGAGGCGCGCGAGCGCGGCGTCGCGCTCCCGCGCGTCGAGCTGCCCCTTCTCGACCTTGCGCGCGAGGAAGCCCGCGATCCGGTCGCGCGCCCTCTCCCCCAGCTCGGCCGTCACCTCGCGGCCGATGGTCTCCACCCCGGCCTCGACGCAGAGCTGCGCGATCCCGGCGCCCATTGCGCCGAGCCCCACGACGCCGACCTTGCGAGCCTCTCCCGCCACGAGCGCGGAGCCTACCTCGTCGCCGGCCGCGCGGGCGCCCCCAGCCGCCGCTACAGGCGCTCGACGACGCCGGCGATCGCCTGGCCGAAGCCGATGCACATGCAGGCGATGCCGTAGCGCGCGTTCCGGCGCTCCAGCTCGGAGACGAGCGTCGCCGTGATCCGCGCGCCGGTGGCGCCGAGCGGATGCCCGAGCGAGATGCCCCCGCCGTTCGGGTTCACGTCGCCGGCCTCGTAGCGCTCCTGGAGCCCGGTGTCGGCGAGGAACTGGGCGACGACCGAGGCGAACGCCTCGTTCACCTCGATCACCTCCATGTCGTCCCAGGTGAGCCCGGCCTTCTCGAGCGCCTTCGCGCACGCGTCCGGGTTGCCGTGCAGCATCAGGTGCGGGTCGACGCCGGCGATGCCGAACGAGACGAAGCGCGCGCGCGGCTCGAGCCCGAGCTCGGAGGCTTTGCGCTCGGAGGCGATCAGCACCGCGGCGGCGCCGTCGACGATCTGGCTCGAGTTCCCGGCGGTGACGACGCCGTCCGGGATGAACGCCGGCTGCAGCGCGGCCATCTTCTCGAGCGTCGTGTCGCGGCGCACCGCCTCGTCGACCGCGAACCGCACCCGGGCGAGCGTCGGCGCGCCGCCGCCCTCGCCGGGTTCGGGCACGTCCAGCTCGATGGGGACGATCTCCTTCTCGAAGCGGCCCTCGTCGATCGCGCGCGCGGCGCGCATGTGCGACTCGTAGCCGATCAGGTCGAGCTGCTCGCGGGAGAGCTTCCACGCCTTCGCGATCTCCTCGGCCGAGATGCCCTGCATCACGATGTCGAACCGCTCGTGCACGAGGTCGGACATCGAGCCGCGGTTCGAGCCCATCGGGACGCGCGACATCATCTCCACGCCGCCCGAGATCACGAGGTCGAGCTGGCCCGACCAGACCGCGGCGGCGGCGTTGAAGTTCGTCTGCATCGAGGAGCCGCACTGGCGGTCCACGGTCGTGCCGCACACCGAGACCGGCCAGCCGGCGGTGAGCGCGACGTTGCGGCCGATGTTCCACGCTTGCTCGTCGACCTGGGTGACGCAGCCCCACTGCAGGTCCTCGACCTCCCCGGGGTCGACGCCGTTGCGCGCGACGAGGGCGTTCACCACCTGCGCCGAGAGCTCGTCGCCGCGCATGTGCGAGAGCGTGCCGTTGCGGCGGCCGATCGGGCTGCGGACCGCGTCGACGATGAGCGCGTCGGACACCCAAGCGGGCATGATCCAACTCTACCCGGGCGACCGTGCGGCGCGCGAGGGCCACGTGGAGACCGCGCGGATGCTGCGGCGGGACGCGACGATCGAGCGGCTCACGCCGGAGGCGACGCCGACCGGCTCCGCCGCGCCCGGTGCTCCTCGACGACGCGGCGGTACAGCGCGAGGTACTCGTCCACCATCCGCCCCACGCCGAACCGGCCCTCCACCGAGGCGCGGACGGCGCGCCGGTCGAGCTCCGCCGCGCGCTCCACCGCGGCGACCGCCGCGTCGAGCGTCGGGACGAGGAACCCGTTCTCGCCGTCGCGGACGAGCTCGGGCAGCGAGCCGCGCGGGTACGCGATCACCGGCGTCCCGCACGCCATCGCCTCCACGACGCTGAAGCCGAACGGCTCCTCGAAGCCGATCAGGTGGAGGAGCGCGACAGCGCCGCCGAGGAGCGACGCACGTCGATCCGGCCCGACCGACCCGAGGTAGCGGACGCGCTCGCCGTCGATCCTCGGCGCCACCAGGCGCTCGAAGTAGTCGCGGTCCTGCACGATCCCGGCGAGGAGGAGCGGCAGGCCCGCGCGCTCCGCCGCGTCCAGCGCCTCGACCGTCCCCTTGTCCGGGTGGATGCGCCCGAAGAAGAGCAGGTAGCCGCCCGCGCCGTCGCCGAGCGGGAAGGCGCCCATGTCGATCCCGTGGTGGATCGTCGCCGCGTAGCGCAACCGCGGGTGCCGGTTCGCCTCGCTGATGGCGACGTAGTGGACGACGTCGTCGTAGCGCTCGTAGACGGGGACGATCCGCTCGGACGAGAACCCGTGGATGGTCGTCACGAGCGGCGTATCGACGAGGCGGCTGTAGGCGAGCGGGGGGAAGTCGGCGTTGTTGTGGATCAGGTCGAACTCGTCCGCGCGCTCGAACACCGTCGCGACGTGCAGGCACTCCCACACCTTCGGGTCGAGCTCGGGATCCTCCGAGTAGCCGGTCGGCGCCGTGCCGACGAGGCGCGCGCTCGTGACCGAGTCCGCGCTCGCGAACAGCGTCACGTCGACGCCGCGCGCGACGAGTCCCTCGGTGAGGAGGGAGACGAACTGCTCCCACGGCCCGTAGTGGCGCGGCGGCACGCGCCACGAGATCGGCGCCAGCATCCCGACCCGCAGCCGCTCGCTCACGAGGAGTGCCGCTCGAGCCAGTCGAGCAGCGTACGCAGGCTCGCGGTGGCGAGGCAGATGCTCGTGTCGGCGGCGCCGTAGTAGACGCGCAGGGTGTCGCCGTCGTCGCCCAAAAGCCAGCCGCACGGGAAGACGACCTGCGGCACGTCGCCGGCGCGCTCGTAGGGGGCCTCCGGGCCGAGCACCCATTCGTCCGAGCGGGCGAGCACCCGGTCGGGGCGCTCGAGGTCGAGCAGCGCGATCCCGACCCGGTAGATCGAGCCGGCCGTGGTGACGCGAACGCCGTGGTAGAGGATGAGCCAGCCGCGTTCCGTCTCGAGGGGGGGCGTGCAGAGCCCGACCCTGTGCGCGTCCCACCAGCCCCCCTCGCGCGCCGGCAGCAGCACCGTGTGGTCGCCCCAGTGGTGCAGGTCGGGGCTCCAGGAGAGCCAGATCTGCGCGCCTGGCCTCGGCAGCGTCGATACGGGACGATGGATGAGCGCCCAGCGGTCGCCCGCCTGCGGGAAGCGTCGCGGGAAGAGCGCCGCGTCCTTGTCCTCCGGCGGCATGACGGTCCCGTGCCGCTCGAACTCGCGGAAGTCCCGCGTCGAGGCGAGGCGGACGAGCGGCCCGACGTTCGAGTAGCCCGTGTACACGATCATGTGCTCGTCGCCGCAGATCGTCACCCGCGGATCCTCGATCCCGTAGCGCTCCGCCTCGGAGGCGAGGTCGGGGAGCAGTCGCCGCTCCGGCTCGACCACCCAGTGGCTCACGCCGTCGCGGCTGCGCGCGACGCAGAGGTGCGAGATGCCGCTACGATCCTCGACCCGAGCGAGCAGGAGCGTCTCGCCGTCCAGATGCGCGACCGCAGGATTGAACACCGCGTTCACCGTGTACGGCCAGTCCCGGGCAGTCAGGATCGGGTTGCTCGGATGACGCTCGAATAGTTCCGGGTCGCTCAACGTCGGCCTCCCTCCGTCCGATTCGCACGTTAGACGTGTCACTCATGTCGCCGAGAGGACGAGCGGGCGCAGCCCGGGCGGGCTTCGTGCGGCGACTCAGCGACCGGCCCGTGGTCGAGCCCGGCGCCGTCCCGGGCTACGGGCCGATCTTCAACGCCGGCGTCATCGCCGCCGGCGGCGTCTACCACCTGTTCGCCCGCGGCGTGCGCGAGGGCTACTCGCGCAACCCCGAGCCGGGACCGCGCTTCCGCGACTACGTCTCGGACGTCCTCGTGTTCACCTCCCGCGACGGCGTCCGCTACCGCTTCCAGCAGGTGCTCGCGAGCGGCGGCCGCGACGGCGCCCACAGCCTCGAGGACCCGCGCGTCCAGCGGGTGCGCAGCGGCGGCGTGGAGCACGTCGTGATGACCTACACCCACCTGCCCGACCCCGCCTCGGGCGGGCCGTGGCGGATCGGCTTGCGGACGCTCGCCTACAGCGCGGGGCGTTTCAGCGTCAACGGCGGCCCCGGCGGCGTCGTCAGCCCGCCCGGGGTGGCCGACAAGGACGCGGTCGTCTTCAACGTGCGGGACGGCCGCGTCGCGCTCGTCCACCGCATCCACCCCGACATGCAGCTCGCGCTGTTCGACACGGTCGACGAGCTCGTCGAGCCGACCGACGGCTTCTGGCAGGCGCACCTGAGCGAGCTCGAGCGGCATGTCCTGATCCGTCCCTCCAAGGGCGCCCTCGGGGTGGGCGCGGGGGCGCCGCCGGTGCCGACCGAGGACGGCCTGCTCCTCTTCTACCACGAGCGGGACGGCTCATCGCGGTACACGGTCCGGGCCGCCCTGCTCGACGACGCGACCGGAGCGGTGCGGGCGCTCCTGGAGGAGCCGATCCTCGAGCCGGAGCTGCCGTGGGAGCGGCGCGGCGACGTGGACGACGTGATCTTCGTGCAGGGCGCCGTGGACAGGCCGGACGGGACGATCTACCTGACGTACGGCGCGGCCGACAGGTGCGTCGGCGCCGCGCTCGTCGACACCGCGGACCTGCTCCGCGCCCTGCGCGCGGCCGCCTGAAGCCGCCGCGCCTGCTGCAGCGCGGTCACGAGCGCGAGCGTCGACTCCGCGCCCTCGTTCTCGTTCACCCCGTCCGGCGTCAGTCCGTCCCGGCAGCCGCCGCTTTCGGCGTCGAGAAGCGGCACTCCGACGTCGTTCGCGCCAAGGAACCAGGCAGCCGCGCCCAGCGCGCGCTCCGCCCAGCGCTGCTCGCCGGTGACGTCGAACGCGCGGGCGCAGGCGTCCACCATCGCCCCGGCCTCGATCGGCTGCTGGTCGAAGCCGGGCCGCGGCTCGCCGGGCGCCCAGCCGCCGACGGGCGTGAAGCTGAAGTGGCCGCCGCGGCTCTCGATCCCGACGAGCCACTCGAGCAGCTCGAGCCCCTCGCGCAGGAGCCGCTCGTCGCCGAGCTCGGCGCCGGCGGCGATCCTCGCCTCGGCGAGCACGGCGTTCGCGTACGTCAGGCGCGGCTCGGGCCAGGGCCAGTCGGGGTCGCTCGAGACGCGGCCCAGCCGGCTCGCCGCCTCCTCCAGCAGCGTGCGCGCGGCGCGCGTCCCCTCCCCGCCGGCGCGGAGCACCTCGACCGCGCCGAGCACCGCGAACGCGTTCGCGCGCGGCCACGACGAGCGGAACCCGGCGCCGGCGGTAAGCAGCGCGAGCGCCCGCGCGCGCTGCGCCGCCCCGGTCGCGGCCACGGCCGCCGTGCCCGCCGCCCAGAGCGCCCGTCCGGTCGAGTCGTCCGGTCCGACCTCGTCCAGCCAGCGCCCCTCGACCGAGAAGCGGTTGCGGAAGCGCCCGTCCGGCAGCTGCGCACGCTCCAGGAAGCCGAGGTACGTGCTCGCGAGCCGCTCGAGCCGCGGCGAGCGCTCGGGCTCGCGCAGCACCGCCACGAGCGCGCGCGCCACGTCGTCGGTGCAGTAGCCGTGCTCGCGCCGGGGCACCGTGCCCTTCGCGTGCTCGAAGATCCCGACGCGGTCGGACAGGCGGAGCACGTGCTCGAACGAGGGCGCGGGAAAGCGGAGCGGCCGCGCCCGCCGCGGGCGCCTCCGCAGCTCGTCCGCGAGCGCGAGGTAGCGCGCGCCGACGCTCTCCCAGGCGAGCTCCTCCGCCTGGCGGCGCGCCACCGCGGCCGCGCGCGCGGAGAGCCCCGGCTCGGTCAAGAGCCGCCGCAGCGCGTGCGCGATCGCCTCGGCGTCCTCGTGCGGAACGAGCAGCCCCGACCCTGCGCCGAGCAGCTCCTCGGCGTGCGGGAACCGCGTCGCGACGACGGGCTTGCCGGAGGCGATCGCCTCGACCAGCACGCCCGAGACGACCTGCTCGCGCGAGCGGTACGGCAGCAGCACCACGTCGGCCTCGCGCACGCGGCGCAGCAGCGCGTCGGACCCGTGGTAGGCGCCGTCGAACTCGACCTGATCGGCCACGCCGAGCTGCACCGCCCGCTCCCGGAGCGACTCGCGGTACTCCTCGCCGACGGCCTCCAGCACCTTCGGGTGCGTCTGCCCGACGACGAGGTAGCGCGGCGCCGGGTCGAGGTCCGCGAGGCGGGCGAGCGCCTCGATCCCGAACTCGATCCCCTTGTCGCGGCCGAGCAGGCCCCACGTGAGGATGAGCGGCCGCCCGTCGCGCGCGCCGTCCGTCTCGGCGAGGTTGAGGCGCGCCCCGTGCGGGATCGTCCGAACCTTGCGGGCGTCCACGTCGTACTGCTCGAGCAGCCGCGTGCGGGCGGCGCCGCTCTGCACCACGAGCCGATCGGCGAGCGCCGCAAGCTCCTCGACGATCTCGCGCTCGCCGGGCGACGGCCGCCGCAGCACCGTGTGCAGGACGACGACGACGGGCATGTCGAGGGCGCGCACGAGATCGACGGCCTCGGCGCCGTCCGGCCCCCCGTAGATGCCGAACTCGTGCTGGACGACCGCGACGTCGAAGGCGCGCAGCGCGTCCGCCGCCTCCTTGCGCGAGACGGGCGAGCCGGGAACGAGTCGCGCCACCACCTCGGGGGCGGGCGGCGTCGGGTCGGAGTCGGCGACGCACCGTACGACGCCGATGCGAACGTCGGGGCGCGCCGCGCGAAGCGCGCGCGCAAGCGACGCGGTGAACGTCGCGATCCCGCACTTCGTGGGCGGGTACGTGCCCACGAGACCGACCGACTGCACGCCGCCTGCTCCCAGGTACGCCAATCGAAACCCCCTCTCTCTCGTGTTGGCGGGGCAACGACGAGTATGCGCCGCCCCGGCGTCGCCTGTCGTCTTGACCCGTAGGCGCGCCTGGGGACGATTCAACCCCCGGCGCGGCGAGCAGGACGCGGATATCGTCCAGGAGAGGACCAGCACAGGCACAGGACGGAGGTTGCGAGATGGCGACGACGACGAGCGAGCGGAGGCTGCTGATCGACGGCGAGTGGGTCGAGACTGGAGCGTGGATCGAGGTGCGCTCCCCCTACTCGGGCGAGCTCGTGGGTCGCGTCCCGCGGGCGGGCGCGGCCGAGGCGCGGCGGGCCGTCGACGCGGCGGCGCGCGCCCTCGAGACGCCGTTGCCCGCGCACGAGCGCGCCGCGATCCTCGACCGGGTCGCCGCGCTCTTGCGCGAGCGCCACGAGGAGGTCGCCCGGACGATCTGCGCCGAGGCGGGCAAGCCGATCCGCACCGCCCGCGTCGAGGCCTCGCGCGCCGTCTCCACCTACACGTTCGCCGCCGTCGAGGCGCGCAAGCTCGCCGGCGAGGTGATCCCGATGGACGCCGCGGAGGCCGGCGCGGGCAAGCTGGCCCTCACGCTGCGCCGGCCGATCGGCGTCGTCGGCGCGATCTCCCCCTTCAACTTCCCGTGCAACCTCGTCGCGCACAAGCTCGCCCCCGCGCTCGCCGCCGGCTGCCCGGTCGTGCTGAAGCCGGCGAGCCAGACGCCGCTCTCGGCGCTGCTGCTCGCGGAGCTCGAGCAGGAGGCCGGGCTGCCGCAGGGGTGGCTGAACGTCGTCGCCGGCCCCGCCTCGGAGATCGGGGAGGTGCTCGTCGCCGACGAGCGGGTGCGGCTGATCACGTTCACGGGCTCGAGCGACGTCGGCTGGGGCTTGCAGGAGCGGGCGCCGCGCAAGCGCGTGAAGCTCGAGCTCGGCAACTCGACGCCCGCGATCGTGGCCGCCGACGCCGATCTGGAGGCCGCGGCGTCGAAGCTCGCCGCGAACGCGTTCTCGTTCGCGGGCCAGAGCTGCATCTCGGTGCAGCGGATCTACGTCGAGCGGCCCGTGCTCGACGCGTTCCTCGGCCGCTTCCTGCCCAAGGTGGAGGCGCTCGTCGTCGGCGACCCCTCGGACGAGGCGACCGACGTCGGCCCCGTGATCGACACGGACGCGCGCGACCGGATCCTCGCCTGGATCGAGGAGGCCCGCGCGGCGGGCGCCCGGCTGCTCACAGGCGGACGCGACGGCGAGCTGATCCGGCCCACGGTGCTCGCCGACGTGCCGGACACGGCCAAGGTGAGCTGCGAGGAGGTGTTCGGCCCGGTGGCGATCGTCAACCCGGTGGACTCACTCGCCGAGGCGATCGAGCGCGCCAACGGGACGAGCTACGGCCTGCAGGCAGGCGTCTTCACCTCCTCGATCGCGACCGCGCTCGCCGCGGCCGAGGGGCTCGAGTTCGGCGGCGTCACCGTCAACGAAGCGCCGACCTTCCGCTCCGACCAGATGCCCTACGGCGGCGTCAAAGGCTCCGGCAACACCAAGGAAGGCCCCGCCTTCGCGGTTCGCGAGATGACCGAGGAACGCCTCGTCATCGTGCAACGCTGAGCCGCGCGGGGTTTCCCGCGCGGTGCGGTGGGGCACTGGGCGACGCATGATCGGCGTCGGCATCGCGCTGCTCGTGATCGGGATCATCTTCCTGTTCGCGATCCCCTGGGTCGGCATCCCGGTCGGGATCGTCGGACTCGCGCTCGCCGCGCTGTGGCTGGCCGGCGTCGGCAGGAGCGTCGGCGGCGGGCGCGCGGCACGACGTCGGACGTAAGCGCCAGCCGCCGGCGGCGCTAGAGTCGCGGGCTGATGCAGCGGCCGCCGGTTCTCCGCCGTCGTCGGGGGGATGCAGCGACGAGCGCCCGTGAGCGAGGATGAGCGACGAGCGCTGTCCCCGCTGCGGCGCGGCGCGCGAGCGCTCGCAGGAGATCTGCCTGCGCTGCGGCGCCGCCCTTCCCGCGGCGCGCGGTCGCGACCGGCTGCACGCGGCGCTGCTGCTTGCGCTCGTCTGCGCGGCCGCGACGGGCGCGTCGGTGGCGGCCGCCTCCTCGCGGAGCCCGTCCTCGTCGACGGTCGTCGCGACCGACACGCGCGTGGCGGTCGCGCCGGGAACGGGCACGGCGCGCGCGCGCGGCGGCGCGAGCGGGCCGAGCGCGACGCGGCCGACGATCGCGACGGGGACGCTCCCGGTCGCGCCGGGCGCGCCGTCGAGCACGGTCGCCACGACGCCGCCGCCCACGAGCCCCGCCCCGCCCCGAGGACACGCGAGCGTCCGCTCGTGGCCGAGGGGGAAGACGGGCTACACCGTCGTGCTCGTGTCGCTCCCCGAGACGGCCGGGCGGGGCGCCGCGGTCGCGCGGGCGCGGGAGGCGGCGCGGGCCGGCGTCCGCGGCGTCGGCGTGCTGCTCTCCTCGCAGCACTCGACGCTGCGCGCCGGCTACTGGGTCGTCTTCGCCGGCGCCTACCCCACGCAGGCCGCGGCCCAGAGCGCGCTCGCCGCGGTCCGCGCGCGCGGCTACCCGGGCGCGTACCCCGCCCGCGTCGCGCCGTAGGCCTCGCCTGGAGCCCGACCGCCGTATGCCAATCCGGCAACGAATGGTCGGACTTTGTAACAGCCTCGCGAACGTGTAGGATCGATTCTCGGCGGTGCGGAAGAAGCCGGGATGCCGGCTCTGACCAAAGGTTTGCCGTTACTTCACAGGAGACAGCG
>JADGHP010000031.1 GCA_019683855.1 Thermoleophilia bacterium | reverse complement strand
GTGACCGTCGTCCGGCCCGGCCCCGCTGCCGCCCTCGCGCCGCGACCGGAGACGCGCGCGGCGCTCGAGGCGATCCGCCGCTGGGGCGAGGAGCGGGACTGGCGCGGCTACGACCCCTACGACGCGCTGCGAAGCCCCCTCGCCCCCACCCTCACCCTCGGCACGCGCGCGGGCAGGCGGGCCCTCACGCAGCTCGTCAAGCGCTGCCCGCTCAACCTGCGCCCCCTGCTTCGCATCCGTCCGGACTGGAACTCGAAGGCGATCGCCCTCGTCGCCTCCGGCTACGCGCGGCTCGCGGCGGCGCGCCCCGACCCCGAGCTCGAGGCGCGCGCAGCCTGCTGGCTCGCGACGCTCCTCCTGCGCGGCGAGCGGGGCGACGGCCTCGCCTGGGGCTACAACTTCGACGTCCAGACGCGCTTCTTCCGCTACGCGCGGGAGACGCCGAACGCGATCGCGACGAGCTTCGCCGTCGGCGCGCTGCTCGAAGGGCGCCGCCGCCTCGGCGCCGAGCAGTGGCTCGAGGCGGCCGAGCGGGCCTGCGAGGGGCTGCTCTCCTCGCTGCTCGTCGAGGACGGCGGCCGCCGCTTCTTCGCCTACCTCCCCGGCGAGCGCCGCCTCGTGCACAACGCGAACGCGCTCGCCGCCGCCGCGGTGGTCGGGACGGGGCGCGCCGCCGGCAGGCCCGATCTCGTGCAGCGCGGGCTCGACGCGCTCGAGACGACCATCGCCGGCCAGCGGGAGGACGGCTCGTGGCCCTACTCCGAGCCGCCCGGCGGTCGGTGGGTGGACAACGTCCACACCGCCTACGTCTTGCAGAGCCTCGCGCGCTGCGCGGCGGTCGAGCCCTCGCTCGAGCACCCGCTCGCGCGCGGCCTCGACTTCTGGGCGGAGGCGCTCTTCGCCGGCGACCGGCCGCGCTACGCCGTCGGAGCGACCTACCCGCTCGACGCCCACTGCTACGCGGACGCGATCGAGACGTGGGTCGCGGTCGCGCCCTGGCGGCCGGAGGCGCCCGCGGCCGCGCGGCGGGCCGCGGCGGCGCTCGTGCGCGACATGCTCTCGCCGCGCGGCTCCGTCTACCTGCAGCGGCGGCGCCTGTGGACGAACCGCGTCCCCTGCGTCCGCTGGTCGACGGCGCCGGCCTTCCGTGCGCTCGCGGGGCTCGAGCTGCTCGCTGCGCGGGAGCCGTGATGCGGGTCTGGATCGACCTCGCCAACTCGCCCCACGTCGCGCTCTTCGAGCCGGTGGTGCGCGCCCTGGGCGAGCGCGGCGACGAGGTCGTGCTGACCGCGCGCGACCACGCGCAGACGCTCCCCCTCGCGCGGCGGCTGTGGGACGACGTGACCGTCGTCGGCGGGCCGAGCCCGCCGAGGCTGGTCGCGAAGGGGAGCGCGATCGCGGAGCGCGCCGCCGCGCTCGCCCGCTTCGCCGCGGCCGCCCGGCCGGACGTCGCGCTCTCGCACGGCTCCTACGCGCAGGTCGCGGCCGCCTTCGCCGCCGGCGTCCCGGCGGTGACGATGATGGACTACGAGGCGCAGCCGGCGAACCACCTGAGCTTCCGGCTCGCGCGGCGCGTACTCGTCCCGGAGAGCTTCCCGGCCGCCGCGCTTCGGCGCTTTGGGGCGAAGGAGCGCCGCGTCCGCCGCTACCCCGGCTTCAAGGAGGAGCTGTACCTGGCGGGCTTCCAGCCGGCGGGATCGGTGCGCCGGGCGCTCGGCGTCGCCGACGACGAGGTGCTGGCGGTGTTCCGGCCGGCGCCTGAGGGCGCGCTCTACCACCGCGGCGCGAACGGGCGCTTCGACGCGCTCTGCGCGACCGCGGCGGCGCGGGAGGGCGTGCGCGTGCTCGTCCTCGCCCGCCAGCCGGCGGAGCGGCGGCGCTACGCGCGCCTGCGCTCGGCGATCGTGCCGGACGAGCCGCTCGACGGCAGGACGCTCCTCGCGGAGGCCGACGTCGTCGTCGGCGCCGGCGGCACGATGAGCCGGGAGGCGGCGCTGCTCGGCACGCCGACGTACACGCTCTTCGCCGGCCCGCTCGGCGCCGTCGACCGGGCGCTGCTCGCGCGCGGGGCGATGCGCGACCTGCGCACCGGACCGCTGCCCGCGCTGCGACCTCGGCCGCGCCCGTTCGAGCCGATCCCGGCCGCTCGCGCCGACGCGATCCTGGAGACGGTGACGGGCGCCCTCGCGGAGGCGTGCGCCTGATGCGCTACCGCTCGGCGGCGTCGCGCAGCAGCTCCGCGAGCTGGTCCGCGATCGGCGCCCAGTCGAGCGCCTCCGCCCGCTCCGCCGCCCGCGCCGACCGCAGCGGAAGCTCGTGACGCGCGGCGATGGCATCCCGCAGGGCGCGCTCGAGCGAGCCGGGCTCCTGGGGATCGAAGAGCCACGCCGCCTCCGGCCGGGCGAGCTCGACGTACGCCGGCCGGTCGGCGACGACCACGGGCTTCGCGAGGGTGAGCGCGAGCACGAGCGAGCCGGAGGTGCCCCCGTCCGCGCGGGCGACGACGGCGACGTCGGCTGCGGCGTACAGGTCGGCGACCTCCTCGTCGGGCACGACGCCGAGCAACGCGACGATCCGCGGGTCGGCCGCCTGCGCCTCTCGCACGCGCCGCGCGAGGGCGGCGTCGGTCGGCCGCCCGGCGACAACCAGCGCCGCCTCCTCGCCGTCGAGCGTCGCGAACGCGTCGAGCAGCGCCGCGACCCCCTTGTAGGCGCGCAGCTCGCCGAAGGCGAGGAACGCGACCGCCCCGGACGGGATGCCGAGCCGGCGCCGCGTCGCCTCGCGTCCCGCCCGCTCGGCGTAGACGCCGCGGTAGGAGCCGTGCGGCGCCACGTGGACGGGACGCCTCGCGCCGAGGCGCTCCTGGACGGCGTGCGCGGTAGCCGCGTCGTGCGCGAGGAGGAGGTCGGCGCGCCGCGCAAGGAGCCGCGCGGCGGCGAGGTCGAGTCGGCGGTCGTCCCGCTCGTGCGGCAGCACCTGGTGGACGGTCCAGGCGATCCGGTAGCCGAGCGCCCGCGCGGCGGCGAGTCGAACGACGAGCCGAACGAGCTTCACCCGCGAGAGGAGCGGGCGCAGGAGCCGCGGTCCGCGACGCGCGCGGTAGAGGCCCTCCGGCCAGTGGACGTGGAGCAGGTCGACGCGCCCTCGCGAGCGGGCGAGCCGGCGAAGCGATGGCGCCGGCCAGCGCTCCGCCGCGACGCCCCGCTCGGCGAGGTGGGAGTAGAGGAGGCGCAGGTACGGGTTCGTGGGGGCGGAGGCGACGTAGGCGAGCCGGATCGCGGCGACCCCGACCCGGCCGCCCGCCGGCTCGGCCGCCGCGTCGTCGAGCGCCCCCCGAACCGCGGCCGCGAGCGCGTCAGGGTCGCCTGCGGGAATGCGGACGACCGCGTCGCCGGGGTCCGCCTGGCCGAGCGCGGCGGCGGTCGCGACGAGCGGCGCGCGGGCGGCCTGCGCGAGCAGGACGGGCAGCGTGTTCACCGCCGCCGTCGCCGGGCAGCAGACCACGTCGGCGACCGCGAGCCAGAGCGGCAGATCGCGCTCCTCGACGCGCTGCTCGACGATCCCGTGGTGACCGAGCCGGAGCGCCTCCCGCTCGCAGCGGTCGAGGTAGCGCCGATCGATCGGCCCGAACGGGAGCGCGACGAGCCGCAGCTCCGGCACCTCGGCCGAGAGCCGGAGCGCCGCGTCGATCGCATGCTCGAGGCCGCCGCGCGGCTCGTAGGGTCCCGCGTAGAGCAGCACCGGGCCGGCGAGGCGGTGGAAGCGGCGGAGCAGCCGCAGGTCGCGCCCGCGCCGCTGCGCGAGCTCCTCCTCGGGCGCGAACGCGGCGAGGTCGACGACGCTCGCGGCCATCACTCCGGCCCGCCCCTCCCCGAGAGGACCGGCAGCGGCTTTGCGCCCGTGCGCGGCTGGTGCCCGACGGACTCCTCGGTGCGCACCTTCTCGGCCTTGCCGCCCGTGCCGCCGCCGAGGAACGGCTGCGGCGTCCACCACGACCACTCGGTGCACGAGACGCACTGCTTGGCGCAGAACTCGCCGGTCGCGTGCCAGCGCCGCATCGCCCGCATCCGGGCCCCGTGCCAGGTGGCCAGCACGCCCCCGTTGCGCACGTTGCCGAGCGGCGTCACCGCGTCGTAGTCGCGCGAGCACGAGACGAGCGTGCCGTCCCAGTGGATGTGGCAGTGGTACCAGAGGTTCGGGCACGGCCTGCGCTGCCGGTTGACCGGCGGCTCTTCCTCCACCGCGAGCGCCGAGACGTCCTCGATCTGGCCGCCCCACGTGTCGAGCTCCTTGATGTTGATCAGGTCGGCGTGGCTTCGCTGCCAGCGGCGGACGAACTCGTCCACCTCCGCGTCGGTCTCGGAGAGGCGCACGATCTGGATGTCCGCCTCGATCGGCGAGCCGAGCTTCCACTTCAGCTCGAGGAAGCGCTCGATGTTCCCGAGCACCTCCTCGAAGCGCCCCTTGACGCGGACGCGCTCGTAGGTCTCCTTCGTCAGCCCGTCCATGCTCAGGTAGATCCGGTCGAGCCCGGCGGAGAGCAGCCGCCGCGACGCCTCCTCGGTGAGGCGCGTCGCGTTGGTCGAGGTCTCGACCCAAAGGTCGCGCTCCTTCGCGTACTCGATCATTTCGAAGATCCGCTTGTGCAGCAGCGGCTCGCCCCACGAGTGGAGGACGACCGCCTCGGCGAACGGCGCGATCTCGTCGATGATCGCCGTATAGAGGTCCCACTCCATGAACCCCTTCGGGCGGGTGTCGATGTGGAGGCCGGTCGGGCACATGATGCAGTCGAGGTTGCAGACGTTCGTCGACTCGACGTAGACGCGGTCGGGGAAGGTCGGCGCGCGCTCGAGCCCGAGCTCGTAGGACACGTACTTCACCGGCATGTTCGCCTTCTGCCGCAGCCGCCGGCGGAAGCGCCGCGGGTCGGCGAGCGTCTCCTTCCTCACAGCGTTGCCGTCGTCACGTCGAGGCCTCCTTGACGGCGTAGAAGCACAGGTAACGAGCGAAGAGCGACGGCCGGGCCCGCACGAGCGGCTCGTAGAGCCGGTCGAACCACGCTTTCGTGTAGCGGTTCACGAGCGGCCGCGGGTAGAGGCCGCGCACCCAGGTGCCCGCGTGGCCGCGCAGGGAAACCTCGCGCAGGCCGGCGTCGCGCAGCAGCGTCCGCGCCTCGTGGGCGGTGAGGTAGCGGATGTGGTACTCGTCGCTCGGGCCCGAGTCGACCGTCGGGAAGCGGCCGGCGAGCAGCCAGAGCCGGTAGCGCCAGTGGCCGATGTTCGGCACGAGCCAGATGAACTTCCCGCCTGGGCGGATGCAGCGCGCGCACTCGCGGACGTGGCGGCGCAGGAAGAAGAGGTGCTCGAGGTTCGAGTTGGCGACCACCGCGTCGAACGATCCGTCCGGAAAGGGCAGCGGCTCCGTGTCGAGGTCGACCTGCCGCGCCTCGATCCCGCGCCCGCGCGTCATCGCCGGGCCGACCGCCGAGACGTCCGTGCCCACGACCTCGATCCCGTTCCGGGCGAGCAGCTCGGCGAGGAATCCCGGCCCGCAGCCGCAGTCGAGCACGCGCTCGCCCGGCTCGAGCGCCTCGACCACGAGCTGCAGCCGCGAGTAGTCGACCTCTCCCTCGCGGATCGCGCTCCAGTGGCGGTCGTAGTAATCCCGGAGGTCCACCCGACCGATGCTAGGAGCGGTGCTCGTTTGCCTCCGGCGCCCGAAGGATAGATGTGGCCCGGCGAAAGTCGAGCCTCCCTGGGCGACCCTGCAGGGCACGTTACAGGGCTCGTCGCTCGTCGTTCCGACCCGCTCCGCCGACCGCCAGCGAGGATGACGAAGCCCCCACCGATCAGCAGCCGCACGGCAGACGCGCTGCGCGCGCTCGAGAGCCTGGCGGAGCCGCTGCGCCCGCTCGCGCCGGCCCGCCTCGTCGACGCCGCGCTCGAGCGCGCCCGCGGGCGGGTGCGCGACGGGCACGACGTCTCCCTCGCGGCGACGTCCGCGCTCGCGAGCATCCTCGCCGGAGCCGCCCGCGAGCACGCGGAGCGGCTCGACGAGGCCGCCGGCGCGCTCGCGGCCGCGGCCGAGGCGCTGGAGGTCTCCGAGGCGGCGCTCGCGGTCGCCGTCGGCGAGCGCGCGTTCCTGGAGACGAGCGTGCTGCTCCTGCCGCCGATGCTCGCGGCCGGCTCGCTGCTCCACCTCTTCCGGACGCTCGCCGGCCTGCGCGGCGCCGCGCTGTGGGCGCGCGACGCCTCCGGCGGCGTCGCCGCGATCCGCGCCGTCGGATCCGGAGCGGACACGCCGCGCGCCCGGGACCTCGCCTGTGGGACGGTCGCCGGGAACGGCGACGCGGGCTCCGACTCCTCGCTCGTCGCCGCGCCCGTCCACCGGCACGGGCACGCGGTCGGGGCGGTCACCCTCCGCCCCGCGCGCGCGACCGCGGGGCGCGCCGCGGAGCTCCTCCCGACCTGCGCGGCCGTCGCTGCGACCATTCTCGACCGCCTGCTCCTGCTCGAGCGGCGCGCCACGGCGGAGCGGATCCTCGTCGAGGCGGGCGAGCACCGGCTGCGCCGGCTCGGCCTCGACCTCCACGACGGCCCGCTGCAGGGGACCGCCCAGCTCGCCGGCGAGCTGCGGCTGCTGGGCGACGAGGCGGTGGAGCTCGGGCTTGCGCCCGAGCCGCTCGAGAAGCTGCGCGGACGGATCGACGACCTGCTCGCGCGCCTGCGCAGCGTCGACGACGAGCTGCGCGAGCTGGCCTCCTCCTTCGAGTCACGCGTGGTGCTGAACGCGTCGTTCGAGACGGCGCTCGCGGACGAGGTCGCCGCCTTCGAGCGCCGCTCGGGCAAGCGCGCCCGCTTCCAGCTCCAGGGATCGCTCGAGGGTCTCTCCCCGTCGCAGCGGATCGCGCTCTACCGGATGCTCCAGGAGGCGCTCGCGAACGTCCGCCAGCACAGCGGCGCGCGCACGATCGCGGTTCGCGTCGCCGCCGAGGTGGCGGGCGTGCGCGCCGAGATCACCGACGATGGGGTCGGCTTCGACCCGCGCCGCCTGCTCTCCCAGTCGAGCGGCCGCCGCCGCCTGGGGCTCGCCGGCATGCGCGAGCGGGCGCAGCTGCTCGGCGGCTCGGTCGAGGTCGAAAGCAAGCCGGGAGGGCCGACCCGCGTCTCGATCTTCCTGCCGGCGTCGATGACGCTGCCGGATCTCGTGGAGGACCTCGTCTGGGCGCTGGGCGACCCGCGGCCCGAGCCAGGCGGCGAGGACGGGGAGAGAGGCGGCGCGTAGCGGCCGGACGCCGCACCGCAAGGCCGGCGCGGCGGGCTTGCTCAGATCGCCTCGATCACCGGGCTCTCGGCGATGCCGAGCCGGTAGGCGGCGCGGGCGGCCTCGGTGCGGTTGCCGACGTTGAGCTTGCGGTAGATGTTCGTCAGGTGGAACTTGACGGTCTGCTCCGTCACCCACAGCTCCTTGCCGATCGCGCGGTTGGACATGCCCCGTGCGACCGCGCGCAGGATGACGAGCTCGCGCTCGGTAAGGCCCGCGGCGGTCGAGGCGTCCTCGGCGGCGGGCAGCCCGATCGCGTGGTAGACGGTGCCCTCGACGGCCTGCCGGATGGCGGAGGCGAGGTCGCGCGGGCTGATGCTCTTGACGATGTAGCCCGACGCGCCGCGCGCCAGCACGGCCTCGATGTGCTCTGCGTCTGTGTACACGGACAGCACGACCACCTTCACGTCCGGGAAGCGCTTGCGGATCAGCTCGAGGCAGGCGAGCCCGTCCATTCCGGGCATGCGGATGTCGAGTAGCACCACCTCGGGGTGCAGCCGGTTGATGAGCGGCAGGACGTCGGTCCCGCGGCTCGCTTCTCCCACGATCTCGAGATCCTCGGCGTCGGCCAGCGCGGAGCGGATCCCTTCGAGCACGAGCCGATGGTCGTCGGCGAGCAGCACCTTCGTGGTCACGCGGCGCCTCCCCCTGTCGAGCGTGGACGTGACGCTGTTCCCGTTCGGGTCGAGCCTACGCCTCGGGGCGCGGCGCCGGCCCTCGACCTTCGGCGTCCCCTTCGACTAGCCCATGGTCGCGTCTCGCTCCCCGGTCCCCCGCGAACGCCAGCGCATCCCTTGTACGACGCCGCTCGTCCGGGAATCTTGCGCTCTCTCGGCGAGCCCCCGCGCGCCGAGCGAGCCCGTCGCGCGAGTCTCGACCCGGAGACGCCGCTCAGGCGGGATCGTCGACGAGCTCGAGCGCGTGCTCGGGGAGCCGCAGGAGCGAGCCGGGCCGCTCGAAGCTGACGGCGTACTCGATCTCGCGACCGACCGCGTAGTAGCCGACCACGCGACCCACGCTCCCAGACGGCACGCTCTCGGTCTCGACCCGCAACGCGACGGCGGCGCCGAGCGCGAACCGCGGCCAGAGCACGGGCTTCTCGTGGTCGGAGGGGTCTCGGGCCATGGTGGAGCGACCGTGCGCCGGCGAGCGCCCATGGGACGCTACCAGGGCGTTCGACCGGGAGGCCCGCGCTCCTTCCCGCCGGCCCTCGGCGCCGACGCGGCGACGCACCCTCGGCGCCGACGCGCGCCCGCCGACCCGCGAGCCAGCGCGCGGGCGGTCGCCGCTCGCAGCCAGCCACACCCGACACTCTCACTATCGCTCTGGGCGATCAGCCTGTCTCCTGGGCGGCGCAGCCCGTTCGCCATCTCGAGCGCGTCGAGGACGAGCTCGACCGACTTGTCCGGGCGGACCGAGTAGCCGAGGCAGAGACGGCTGTACGCGTCGGCCACGACGGCGATGTAGCAAGTGCCGGTCCAGGTTGTGAGCTGGGCGAAGTCCGCCACCCAGAGCCGGTCGGGCGCATCGACGGCGAAGTCGCGGCACACGAGATCGGGAGCGATCGGATGCTCCTTCGCCCTCGTCGTCGAGCCTTCCCGCTTCTTCGCGTAGACCGAGACCAGCCCCGCTTCGCGCATCAGCCGGGCGACGCGCGTCTCCCCGACCCACGAGTCCGCGGCCGAGCTTCAGCTTGTTGAAGATCCTGGGCGCGCCGTCGGTCTGCTCACTCTCGTCGAAGATGCCGCGGATCTGCTCGGTCAGCAGCCCGTCGGCGAGCCTGCGGTCGGAGAGCGGCTGCCGCTTCAGCCGTTGAGGATCTTTTGCTTCTGCGCCTCGAACTCTTCCTCGGTGAGGATGCCTTGCTCCTTGAGCTTCGCCAGACGCTCCAACTGATCGACAATGTCGCCGCCCGCATTCGAGACGGGCGCCGGCGCCGCCTCGGCGGTCTTCGGCGCGCTCGCGTGCTCGCTGACGGCGGTGATCCTCGCGCGCACGTCGTTCGCAAAGTTCTTGCATTGGCCCTTGACGACGTTCCTGATCTCGGCCTTGTTGCCCGAGGCGAACATCGTGATCGAGCCCCTCGTCGAGTGTCGGCACTGCCTGCCCCTTGTCCCTCTCACTTGTAGCGTTCGCCACGAGCGCTACAAGGGAGCGCTGACGGCGTAAACCCCGGAGAACCAGCACAGGCGCCGTCTTCTCGCTGAGCGAGGTAGGCTCGCAGCTCGTGAAGCGAACGATCTTCCTCGCCGTCGTGGCGACTGCTGGCCTCACGCGTGTCGGGTCGGCGCTCGCGGTCCCGCCCTCGCTCACGTCGATCGGGCAGCAGAACCGGCACCCGACGGCGAGCTTCTCGGCACCGAAGTCGAAGGATGTCTTTATCTACGTGGCGACCAAACCCGACCGTTCCACCGACGGGAGCTTCCTCGCCGAGAACGTCGTTGTGACGGACGTGATGACGGACTCCGAGATCCAGGCGGGCACGTGGGAGTACGAGTACCAGCTCGGTCCAGGCAGCTACTTCGTGATGCTGCGCGCCGACCCCGACTTCGACACCTGCTACAGCATCGATACTGGGCAGTACGATCCGGCCTGCGCCGACGGGTTCTCCGATGTCGTCCCGTTGACGATCCCGACGCCGACGCCGCACTACGTGGCGACCGCGAACGTGGTCAAGTGGCTCGGCCAGGTGACGCTGCGCCTGGCGGCGACCCCGCTCGGCGCGAAGTTGCCGTACAAGGTCTGCTACTCGCTGAAAACGAAGGCGAAGCGGTGCCTCGCTGGGTCTCTGGATGGTTACAGCTGGAACTCGTCCGCCGACGACGAGCTCACGGTGAAGATGCGCGGACTCGCGAAGCGGACGACGTTCACGTGGTACGTCCGCGGCCGGAAGGTCGCCGCACGAACTGTCCGCACCGGCTGACACGGGTAGGCAACCGGTGGCGCCACCAGCTCGCAGGCCCGCAGAGCGCTCCTCAGCGCTTTGGTCAGGGTGACGCCTGGCGAGACCGCCCCACCCAACGCGATCAGCCCGTCCGCACCCGTCGGGCGGCCAGGTGCGCCCCACATCAACACGCCGTTGACAGCGGCCAGTGCCGACATCGAGACGCGTGCCGAGATGGCGCTCACGCTGCTCAAACGGATCCTCCGCAGCGCAGAGGCGCGCGGCCAGGTGATCGACCCGGCCGTCTTTTGCGGCGAGCTGAAGCCGGGGAAGAGTTCACCGTCACCGTCGCGGGTCGTCCGGTCGCCCGACTGGGGCCGGCGCGTCCGCGCCAGTGGGTGGGCGGCGCAGCGCTGCAGCGCGTCTGGCAAACACCCGCGCCGCAGACGCTCGACGACGATCTGGTGAAACTTCCCGGCGAGATCACCGACGTCTTCGCCGATGGGCGGTGCTGGGCTCGAACCAGCGACCCCCAGCTTGTCGAGCTGGTGCTCTCCCAACTGAGCTAACCGCCCCGGTGCCCGCGGATTGTAGCGGGCGCGCGCGCCGGCGCCACGGAACAGCCCGGGCCGCCGGCCGCCTCGCTCGCGCGGCTGCCGCCGTTTCAGATGCGTCCTTGACAGTTGAGTTGGTGGATTGCGGCCTTTTGCAGGGAACTTGCTCGGGGCTGTGAGGCGTACCACGACGCTGGGGTCCCGAGCGGCTGGACAGGGGCGGTGGGAGGCAACACTAGCCGACGACTTTGCGATAAGTCATAATCGTGCGCGCACGAGTGTCGTAGAGGACCTGCGTCTCGTAAACGCTTGGTATGCCATCCGAAGTCAGAAGCGCGTGAGGCGCGTGCGCCGTCTTGCCTGCATCGCGGCGGCGCTCGCGGCCTTCATGGGTCTTGGGGCCGGTCGGGCAGGTGCGACGTACATCATCCAACCCCACGACGGCGCAAACGTCAGCACATCTTCGCCGACGTTCCTCGTATGGCTTGACGGCAATGAGCTGAACCCAGAGGTGGAGATCTCGACCTCGCCCGATCACACCGACTTCGGCTTCATCCAGGATGTCAGTTTCTGCTTCCCAACCGTTCCGTGGAAGGAGCCGCACAAGTACACGTGCAACTCGGCTTTCTCGCTCACGCCAGGCACGTACTACTGGCTCCTAACGTACGAGACATACGGCTGTCGAACCATCGACTACGGGTACGGGTCCTTTCAGTACTGCGGGTATAATTTCCAGGTCAGTGGACCATTCAAGTTCACGGTTGGTCCAGCGGGAAGCGGCTTGCCCACCCGTGGCGGTCCTGCCGACGGTCAAAGCCGCACGGACCCGTTCTACACGCAGATCGCCCGTACGATCTCGAGAGGAATGACGCAGGCGGTCGACTGCTTTGTCGGTGCCGACTGGGAAACGGTGACCGCGAATCATGGTATTCCTCCTGGGTACGTCGAGCTCGGCTTTGTCGATCCTCTGATCTCGCCGAACGAAGTGGAGCTGTCCCCCGACGTCTGCACCTCATTGGACCTGCTCCACTACCAGACTCCTCGTGCGCCGGCGAATCTCGACGTCGCGATTGCGGTTGACACACTCGCCCACGAGGCGATCCACACGCTCGGGATTTACGACGAAGCGGTAACAGAGTGCTACGCGGGCCAAGAGATCGCGTGGACGGCGATGCAGCTTGGCGCACCGTATGCATACGCCCGTAGACTGGCCTCGCTCTGGTGGGCTAACTACCGCAACGAGCCGCCAGGCTACTGGACGCCCGACTGTCGAAACAATGGTCGCCTCGACCTCAACCGGCGGAGCAAGGTGTGGCCGTGAGGTGCCGAACGCGGAGCGGGCCGCCAGGGACCAAGAACCGCGCAGGAGGCTCGGGAGCGCGTACCAGCGGGCGTTGGAGATCGCGATGCTTGGCGGCGGCTCAACCGGCACCCGGTACGGGGGCCGCACCGGACGTGGCGGAATGACCGACAGGGAGCCGCTTGAGGAAGCGCTCGCCATCGTCGGCTAGGTCCGCGTACGTGTCTGGTGCTTGGAGCGGGCGATCCGTCTCCAGCTCGTGGAGACTCAGCGACCGACTCCGCGAGAAGCGCTGGCCGACGCGCATCTGCGGCTCGTGTGCGCGGACGACCATCGCTGCCGACGCCGCGCTCGAGCTGACCGCCTACCGTGGAGCGCCCCGTGCTTCGACGCCGGGTACCCCCTCCTTGTGCAGCCTCCGGAGACGCCGGCGAGCCGGCCAGCCTGATCGCGAGCCTCCCCGACAGACCCTCCGGACAGATGTCCGCAGGGTCGCCCGGAGAGCATCCACTGCTTCGCCTGCTCCCGACGGTACGGGAGCGCCTGTCGCGCCATCTCAGCCCGCTGCGCCGATCGGGGAAGAACTGCGAGGATGCCGCCGCGTCCGACGCGATGGTCGAGGTCCCGATGCGCCTCGCCGGAAGGACGGTCCCCGTGATGCACAACAAGATGGCGATGGATTCGCTGCCGATCAGCGACAAGCTCGCACGCGCCGCGCCGCTCCTCCACGGGTCGAAGTCGATCAAGGGACGGTCGCTTGGCAGAAGTACAAGCGGCTGTTCCCGCTTCGGAACGCGCTCGTCCACCCGCGCCGCATCGCTGTGAACGATCCACCCAAGCCGAGCGCGTTCGGTCGGCTCCTGCTCGGAGAAGGGTCGTCCGCACCCGAGGATGCCGCCGCTGTGATCGAGCTACTCGAGCCCGGCTGGATTCCCACGCGCGTGCTACCTGAGCTCGGGCTTTGACGCCTAGCGCGAGCGCGTCACGCGATCTTCTCGAGCGGCGCGTAGTCGAGCACGAGGCGCCGCTCGCTGCCGTCGCCGGCGAAGCGGACGCTGACGACACCGCCGGGCTCGACGCCGACGACGACGCCCTCGCCGAGGGTGGCGTGGCGCACCGAGTCGCCGGTGGCGAGGGCCGGCACGCCCGCGCGCGGCGGCGCCTGGCTTCGGCGAGGCGCGCCGTAGCTCGACCAGGAGGCTGGCCGCAGCCGGTCTCGCTCCACGTGCTCGGCGGGCAGCTCGTCGAGGAAGCGCGACGGCAGGTTGTACGAGCGGCCGCCGTAGAGCATCCGCGACGAGGCGTGCAGCAGCGTCAGCCGCTCCATCGCGCGCGTCATGCCGACGTAGCAGAGCCGCCGCTCCTCCTCGATCCCCTGCTCCTCGATCGAGCGCGCATGCGGGAAGATCCCCTCCTCCATGCCGATCATGTAGACGACGCGGAACTCGAGGCCCTTCGCGTTGTGCAG
>JADGHP010000030.1 GCA_019683855.1 Thermoleophilia bacterium | reverse complement strand
GCTAGCGGCGCGCCCCGCCGCGGCCGTCAGATGCGCCAGGCGCCGTCGCGGATCAGCGGGATCCGCCGGCCGCGAGCGTCGATCCCCGTCGCCTCGAGGTCGGGTCCGCCGATCATCAGGTCGAGGTGCACCGCCGAGCGGTTGACGCCGCGGGCCGGCTTCTTCTCACGGGTGTTGCCGAAGCCGCTGCCGAAGGCGATGTGCGCCGCGGCGTTCTCGTCGAGCAGGGTGTTGAAGTAGACGCGGCCGCTCTCGCCGATCCGCGAGGAGGCGTCGACGAGAGCGACCTCGCCCAGCCGGCGCCCGTTCGGGTCGGTGTCGAGGTAGGAGGCGACGAAGTCGCGGTCCTCCTCGGAGGCCGCCTCGAGCCGCACGAGCCGGCCGCCGCGCAGCTCGCCGCGGAGCCCCTCGATCAGCCGCCCGCGGAACCAGAGCGGGAAGGTGCAGGCGAAGGTGCCCTCGCTCGCGCGCGCGTCGGGGCTCGTGTACGTCTCCTCGGTGGGCATGTTCGGGGCGATCTTCGTGCCGTCGGGCATCTCCTCCCGGCCGCCCAGCCAGCGGGTGCCCGGGACGAGCCGGAGGTCGAGCGCGGTGCCCGGCCCGCGCAGCTCGAGGCCCGCGAGCCGGAGGCGGGTCAGCTTCGCGGCGCGGCGGGTGACCGCCTGGACGTGACGCAGCCAGCCGGAGGCGCCCTTGCCGTCCTCGTCGGTGAGGCGGCAGAAGCGGAGCAGGTCCTGCGCGAGCCGGCGCTCGGCCTGCTCGGTCGGGAGCTCGGGGTAAACCTGCCCCGCCCAGTAGGCGGTCGGCCAGCCCGCGATCGTCCAGCGCGCGCGCATGTCGAGCTGGGCCCGGCGGAGGAACGCGGTCGCCTTGGCGGCGCGCGCGTAGTCGACCGCGATGCGCTCGTGCGGGATTCCGTCGAGGTAGCCCGCCCGCCCCTGGCCGGTGATCGCGGCGAGCGCGCCGCGCGGCCCGGCGAGCTCGCGCATCCGCCGCAGCGACCAGGGCGGGACGGCGCCGAGCGCCTCGTCCGAGCCGTGCTCGAGGCGCGCGCGCATCACGAGCGGGTCGGCGGTGACGACATCCACGTAGCGGGCGCCGGCGCGGTAGGCGGACTCGGCGATCGCGACGAGCAGCTCGCGGTGCTCGGGCTCCCCCTGCACGACGAGGGTGTCGCCCTTCCCGAGCGCGAGCGAGGTCTTCACGATCGCGTCGGCGTAGCGGGCGAGCGACTCGGGGGGCAGCAGCGGCGGCACCCGCGTAACCCTATCCACGCTTCCGGCGGCCCCCGCCGGTGAGCGGACGGCGATCGGCGCTCCGCGCGGCGTCCGCCTCCCCGCCGTCAGACGGGCGCCGCCAGCGCTTCGCCCGTCGTGTCGTGCAGCGAGAAGTGGCGGTCGAGGCCGGACACCTCGAGCGCTCGGCGGGTCGCCAGCCGGGGCGCCGCGAGCATGAAGCCGCGCCGGTTCGGGAGCTTCGAGCGCGCCTCGATCAGGACGCCCAGCGCCGTCGAGTCGATGAAGCGCACCCGCTCGAGGTCGACGACGAGCCGCTCCGGCTCCTCCGCGCTCAAGGCAAGGAGCGCGGAGCGCAAGGCGTCGGCGTTGTAGAGGTCGAGCTCTCCTGCGAGCGTGACGACGATCCCGCGCTCCGTGCGCTCCACGCTCGACACCGCAGGCTCGCGCTCGCCGGGCTGCTGGTGAGGGCCCGGTCCGGCCGGTTCGGTCACGGCGGCCTCCTTTCTGGGCGATACCGAGCTTCCTGGGCGACACCGCGGCGCCCCCATGCCGCGGTGGAAGGGATTCAAGCACCCTGCTCTCCTCGCCGCCACCGTGACTTCCCCGTCGTCGCGGCTGTGAGAATGGGGGCGATGGAGGTCGCCGAGGTCGCCGCTCGCGCCGCCGGGGAGAACTTCCCGGTCGGCTCGCTGCTGTTCCCGCGGACGTTGCGTCCCCACATCCGGGCGCTGTACTGCTACGCGCGGCTCGTCGACGAGCTCGGCGACGCCTACGAGGGCGATCGCCTCGCCGCGCTCGACGAGCTGGAGCGGGAGGTGGAGGCGACCTTCGAGGGCGAGCCCACCTGGCCCGTCCTGCGCAACGTGCAGCCGACGGTGCGCGAGTTCGACCTGCCGCGCGAGCCGTTCCTGCGCCTGATCGAGGCGAACCGCATGGACCAGCGCATCCGCTCGTACGAGACGTGGGACGACCTCGAGCACTACTGCGCCCACTCCGCCGACCCGTGCGGCAGGCTCGTGCTCGGCGTGCTGCGTCGGCTCGACGAGCCGGACCTCGTCGCGGCGAGCGACGCGGTCTGCACCGGGCTGCAGCTCGTGAACTTCCTCCAGGACGTGCCGCGCGACCTCGCGCTCGGCCGCGTCTACCTCCCCGCCGAGGACCGGCGGCGCTTCGGCGACCCGCCGCTCGACCGGCCGAGCGAGGAGCTCCGCGCCCTGCTGCGCTTCGAGGCGGAGCGCGCGGCGCGGCTGCTTGCCGCCGGCGAGCTCTTGCGCGAGCGGATCGGCGGACGGGTCGGCCGCGCCGTCTCCCTCTTCTCGCGCGGCGGCCTCGCCGCGCTCGAGGCGCTCGAGGCGGCGGGCTGGGACGTGTACACGCAACGGCCGCGCCCGTCCCGTGCCCGGCTGGTGCGCGAGGCGGCGCTCGCTCTCGTCCGATGAGGAGCGTCGCCGTCGAGCAGGCGTACGCCGAGGTCGAGCGCGTCACCCGGCGCGAGGCGAAGAACTTCGCCTACGGGATCATGGTGCTGCCGCGGCCGAAGCGGCGCGCGATCGCCGCCGTCTACGCCTTCGCGCGGCGCGTGGACGACATCGCCGACGGGCCGCTGCGCCCCGCAGAGAAGCGCGAGCGGCTCGAGGCGCTCCGCTCGGCGCTCGCCGAGCGCTCGCCGGCGGAGCCGATGCTGGTCGCGCTCGCCGACGCCCGCGCCCGCTACGCGATCCCCGATGCGGCGCTCATGGCGCTCGTCGACGGCGGCATCCAGGACACCGAGCAGAGTCGCTACGCCGACTTCTCGGAGCTGCGCGGCTACTGCGAGAAGGTTGCCGGCGCGGTCGGTCTCGCCTGCCTGCCTGTCTACGGCTCCGACGACGTCGAGCACGCGCGCACGCTCGGCATCGCGCTGCAGCTCATCAACATCGTCCGCGACGTCCGCGAGGACTGGGAGCTCGGCCGTGTGTACCTGCCCCAGGACGAGCTCGCCGCCCACGGCGTGAGCGAGGAGGACATCGCCCACGGCCGCCTCACGCCCGCGTGGCGCTCGCTGATGGCGCACCACGCCGCCCGCGCCCGGTCGCACCTCGCGGAGGGCCTGCGCCTGCTCGAGTCGCTCGACCGGCGCAGCGCGCTCTGCGTCCGCACCTTCGCGTCGCTGTACGGCGCGACGCTCGACCGGATCGAGGCGCGCGGCTACGACGTCTTCGGGCCGAAGATGCGCCTGTCGACGCCCGCGAAGCTGGCCGTCGTGGCGAGGGGGCTCTTTCCGTGAGGGCCGTCGTGGTCGGCGGCGGCCTCGCCGGCCTCGCCGCCGCGCTCGACCTCATCGACGCGGGCTGGGAGGCGACCGTGCTCGAGGCTCGTCCCACGCTCGGCGGCGCCGTACAGACGCTGCCGGAGCGCGCGGGCGACCCGCAGCCGCCGCCCGACAACGGCCAGCACATCGCGCTCGGCTGCTTCACCGAGTACCTGCGCTTCCTCGACCGCGTCGGCGAGAGCGGCTCGGTGCTGCGCACGCGGCTCGCGCTCCCGGTGATCGGCGAGGACCGCTCGGTGTTCGCGATCGAGCCGCGCCCGCTCGCGCTCCTGCGATACGGCCACGTGCCCCTCCGCGACCGGGTGGCGATCCTGCGCGTGCTCCGGCGGCTGCGCTCGGCCGAGCCCGCCCCGGGGGAGACCTTCGGCGCGCTGCTGCGCCGGCTCGGGGCCTCCGATCGGGCGATCGAGCGCTTCTGGGACGTCTTCGTCCGCCCGGCGCTCAACCTCCGAAGCGACGAGGCGAGCGCCGAGGCCGGGCTCTTCACCGTCCGCACCGCGCTGCTCGGGCCGCGGGCGAACGCCGATCTCGTCCTGCCGCTGCGGCCGCTCGGGTGGATGCACGGCGACGCCGCCGGGCGGGCGCTCGAGGCCGCCGGCGCCTCCGTCCGCACCGAAGCGCGTGTCGTTGCAGTCAACGACAACGGAGCGGTGCTGTCGGACGGAGAGCGCGTCGCGGCGGACGCCGTGGTCGTCGCTGTGCCGCCCCGCGAGAGCGCGCGTCTGCTCGGCGAGCCCGAGCCGCGGCTCGAGGACTCGCCGATCGTGAGCGTCCACCTCTGGTTCGACCGCCCCCTGCTTCGGACGCCGCTCGCTGCGCTCCTTGCCTCGGACGCGCACTGGGTGTTCGACCGCGGCGCGCTCACGGGGCACCGGCCCGAGCGCGGCCAGTACCTCACGGTGGTGGCGAGCGGGGCGCCGGAGCTGCTCGAGGTGCGAGGGCGGGGGCTCGTGGAGCGGATCGCCGGTCAGCTCACCGACCGCCTCGGCGACGCCGAGCTCCTCTGGTCCCGCGTCAGCCGCGAGCCCCACGCGACGATCGCGCTTCGTCCCGGCGTCGTCCGCCCGGGGCCCGCGACCGGTCTCCCCGGGGTCGTCCGCGCGGGCGCCTGGACGGACACGGGCTGGCCGGCGACGATGGAGAGCGCGATCCGCAGCGGGCGCAGGGCGGCTCAGCACCTCTTGAGCATCGTTTCCGACAGAGTTACGGCGTGATCGTCGTTCGTCCCCGCTCCGCGCCCGTCCAATGAGCGTCGCCGCCGAGCTCTCCCGCCTCGACGAGGCGATCGATCGCGGCACGCGCCGGCTGCTCGAGCTGCAGCGGCCCGACGGGATCTGGGTCGGCGAGCTCGAGTCGAACGTGACCATGACCGCGCAGCACCTCTTCTGGAACCACTTCCTCGGGCTGCGCACCCCGGACCTCGACCGGCGGATCGCGAACGAGCTCCATGCCCGGATGCGCGACGACGGGACGTGGTCGATCTGGTTCGAGGGCCCGCCCGACCTCTCGACCTCGATCGAGGCGTACGTCGCGCTGCGCATGGCCGGCGTCGACCCGGGGCCGAAGGCGCTCGACTACATCCGCCGCGAGGGCGGAATCCCGAAGGCGCGCCTGTTCACGAAGTGCTTCATGGCGCTGCTCGGGCAGTGGCCGTGGCAGCGGATGGTGCCGATCCCGCCCGAGCTCGTGCTCCTGCCGCCGTGGGCGCCGTTCTCGATCTACGACTTCGCCTGCTGGGCGCGGCAGACGTTCGTCGCGCTCTCGGTCGCGCAGTCGCTGCGCCCGGTGCGCCCGATCGACGTCGACCTGCGCGAGATCGGGGCGATCCCCGGCCGCACGCGTCCGCCGCGCCGTCCGAATCGCCTGCGTCGCCGCGCGCTCGAGGTGGCGGAGCGCTGGATCCGCGAGCGCCAGGAGGCGGACGGCTCGTGGGGCGGCATCCAGCCGCCGTGGGTGTGGGGGATCGTCGCGCTCGCCGCGCTCGGGCACGGCTTCGAGGACGAGACGCTGCGCCGCGCCGTCGAGGGCTGGCAGGGGTTCATGGTCGCCGACGGCGACCGGCTTCGCCCCGAGGCGTGCCAGTCGCCGGTGTGGGACACCGGGCTCGCGGTGCTCGCGCTCCGCGCCTGCGGCGTCCCCGCCGACCATCCCCAGCTCGTCGCGGCGGGGCGCTACCTCCTGAGCCAGGAGGTGACGGTGCGCGGCGACTGGGCGGTGCGCCGCCCCGACCTCGCTCCCGGCGGCTGGGCGTTCGAGTTCGAGAACGACCTCTACCCGGACGTCGACGACACCGCGGTGGTCGCGCTCGCGCTGCACGAGCTCGGCCTTGGCGCCGACGCGATCGACCGCGGCCTCGCCTGGATCGTCGGCATGCAGTCGCGCGGCGGCGGCTGGGGGGCGTTCGACGTCGACAACAACGCCATGTGGCTCTACAAGATCCCGTTCTGCGACTTCGGCAAGGTCACCGACGAGCCGAGCGCCGACGTGACCGCGCACGCGCTCGAGACGCTCGCGACGATCGGCGGCCACGAGGACGCGGTCGAGCGGGGGCTCGCGTGGCTGCTCGCCGAGCAGGAGCCCGACGGCTCGTGGTTCGGGCGCTGGGGCGTCAACCACATCTACGGCACCGGCGCCGCGCTGCCCGCGCTCGAGGCGTGCGGCGTCCCGCACGACCACCCGGCGATGCGGCGCGCCGTGGCGTGGCTCGACTCCGTGCAGCAGGAAAGCGGCGGCTTCGGCGAGGACATCCGCTCGTACGCCGACCCCGCCTGGCGCGGCCGCGCCGAGTTCGCCACCCCGTCCCAGACCGGCTGGGCGCTCCTTGCCTACGTGGCCGCAGGAAACGCTGAGGATTCCGGGGCCCGGCGCGCGGCAGACTACCTCTGCACGGTGCAGCGCTCCGACGGCGACTGGCAGGAGGAGCACTTCACCGGCACGGGATTCCCGCTCGATTTCATGATCCGCTACCACCTCTACCGCATCAGCTTCCCGCTGCTCGCGCTCGGGAGGCTCAGAGAAAGGCTGGCTGGATGAAGTTCCCGCTCCAATCGACCGTCTCGATCGGCAAGTACGTCGCGCAGCAGCAGCGCAAGGGCGGCCGCTACCCGCTCGTGCTGATGCTGGAGCCGACGCTCGCGTGCAACATCGCGTGCATCGGCTGCGGGAAGATCCGCGAGTACGAGTCGAACCGGGCGCGCCTGACGGTCGAAGAGTGCCTCGACGCCGGCCTGCAGTGCCCCGCGCCCGTCGTCTCGATCTGCGGCGGCGAGCCCCTCGTCTACAAGGGGATCGAGGAGGTCGTCGCGGGCATGCTCGAGATGGGCAAGACCGTCGAGCTGTGCACGAACGCGCTCCGGCTCGAGCAGTGCCTCGACTGGTTCGAGCCGTCGTCGCGGCTGACGTTCGTCGTCCACCTGGACGGCATGCGGGAGATCCACGACTACGTCTGCGACTACCCGGGCCTGTGGGACATCGCCGTCGCGGCGATCAAGGCGGCGCGCGCCCGCGGCTTCCGCGTCACGACGAACACCACGATCTTCAAGGAGACCGAGGTGGACGACGTGATCGCGATGATGGACTACCTCACGAACGAGGTGGGCATCGACGGGATGCTCGTCGCGCCCGGCTACCAGTACTCGCAGATCGACCCGGCGCTGACGATGACGCGCGCCGAGCACGAAGAGAAGTTCCGCAAGATCCGCGACGCGGTGCGCGAGCGCGGCTACCGCTGGATCGCCTCGCCGCTCTACCAGGACTTCCTCACCGGGGAGCGCAAGCTGCCGTGCGCGCCGTGGGGCTCGATCACGCGCAACCCGTACGGCTGGAAGGGCCCGTGCTACCTGCTCACGGACGGCATCTTCCCGACGTACGAGGCGCTGCTCGAGGGGATCGAGTGGGAGCAGTACGGGCCGGGCAACGACCCGCGCTGCGAGCACTGCGGCATCCACTCCGGCTTCGAGCCCGCGGCGGCGTACGAGGCGTCGAAGAGCCTCAAGGAGACCGTGCGGAGCATGGCGTGGACGCTCACGGGCTGACCTTCGCCTGCGCGACGACCGTGGAGGAGCGCACGGCGCGGCGGCTCGGCCTGCGCGCCGTGCGGGTCGGCGTCCGCGTGGCGAACGGCGTCCCGGCCGAGCCGGTCGTGTCGTTCGGCCTCGCGGGCGCGCTCGCCGACGACCTGCGGATCGGCGACGTGCTCGACGCGACCCGTGTCGTCGACGAGACCGGGACGACGCTCTGGGAGGGGCCGGGCCTCGGCGTCCGGGGCGCCCGGCCGGCGACGGTCCTCGGCAGCGACGTCCTCGTCCACGACGCGGCGGAGCGGCGGCGGCTGCGCGAGGCGAGCGGCGCGGACGCGGTCGACATGGAGAGCGGCGTCCTCGCGCGCGCCGGGCGGCTCGCGGGCGTGCTGCGGGCGATCTCGGACGACGCGACGAGCGCGGTCGAGGGCGTGGACGGGACCGTCCATCCCGACGGGCGCACCGACCTCGTCGGGCTTGCGCGCTGGATCGCGACCCGCCGCGGCGCGGCGCTGCGCTCGCTGCGGGACGCCGTGCTCGCGCTGCGCGCCCTCGAGCGGGCGGTGGCGACGTGAGCCGCCGGGTCCTGCTCGCCGCGCCGCGCTCGTTCTGCGCCGGCGTCGACCGTGCGATCGAGATCGTGGAGCGGCTGCTCGAGCAGCACGGCCCGCCCGTCTACGTCCGCCACCAGATCGTCCACAACGAGCACGTGGTGCGCCGCCTCGAGCGGCTCGGCGCCGTGTTCGTCGAGGACGAGTCGGAGATCCCGGAGGGCGAGATCTGCGTGCTGTCGGCGCACGGGGTCGCGCCCTCGGTGAAGGAGAACGCGCGGCGGCGCGGCCTGCGCGTCGTCGACGCCACCTGCCCGCTCGTGAACAAGGTGCACGCGGAGGCGCGGCGCTACGCCGACAGCGGCCACCTCGTCGCGCTCGTCGGCCACGCCGACCACGTCGAGGTGATCGGCACTCGCGGCGAGCGGCCCGACTCGACCGTGGTGATCGAGTCGCCCGAGCAGGCCCGCCAGCTCGAGACCGACAAGCCGGTCGCCGTGATCACCCAGACGACGCTCTCGCTCGACGACGTCGCCCCGATCGTGGAAGCGCTCGAGCAGCACCTCGGCGAGCTGCGGCGGCCCCACGCGGACGACATCTGCTACGCCACCCAGAACCGGCAGGACGCCGTCAAGGCGATGGTGGCGGAGGGGGCGACGCTCATCCTCGTGATCGGCTCCGAGACGAGCTCGAACGCGAAGCGGCTCGTGGAGGTGGCGCAGGCGGCGGGCGCGGAGGCGACCCTGGTCGACGGTGAGAGCCCCCTCGATCCGACGCTCCTCGCCGGGCACGAGACGGTGGGGCTCACAGCCGGCGCCTCGACGCCGGAGGAGCTCGTGCGGGCGACGCTCGACCGGCTGTCGGCGGCGGGCTACGGTCCGCCCACCGAGATCACCGTCGCCCGCGAAGACGTCCATTTCCGACTCCCGAGGGAGGTTGCGCGCGCATGACAGGCGGTGTCCCCGGAGACGCCACGATCGAGATCCCGTACTCGATCGCGGCCGCGCTGCCGACGCTGTCGGTGATGGACATCACGAACGAGATCTCGAGGGAGGTCGCCGCCTCCGGCTGCAAGGACGGGATCGCGTACATCCACGCGCCGCACGAGCTCTCGCTCGTGCGCGTGCAGGAGCGGGAGACGGGCTTCTTCGAGGATCTCGAGCGTCTGCTCGAGCGCGTCGTCCCGCCGGGGGCGCGCTCGCGGGAGCGGCTCGTCGCGATGCTGCTCGGCCCGCGCGCCGAGCAGGTGCCCGTGGCCGGCGGCGAGCTCTGTCTCGGTCAGTGGCAGCGGATCCTGCTCTTCTCGCTCGACGCCGAGCACCGCAACGACTGGTCGCTGACGCTCGTCGGCGCCTGACCGCCCGCGCTCGGGGCGGTGCGGAGCACGGGAGCGCGCGAGCCCGCCGCGGCGGCGCTCGTCGTTGACCAGCATCCGCTCCCGGCTGCACACTTCCGGGGTGGATCGCGCCAGGCGTCACCAGCGGTTGCTCGCCCGGCTCGCGCTCGGGCTGCTCGCGCTCGTCGCCGAGCTCGCCGGTCGGAGCTTGACCGATCGCCTCGATGTCGGACGCCGCGTCGGCCCGGTCTCGTACTCGCACGAGACCTACTACCCGTTCCTGCTCGCGGGCGTGAAGGTCGCGGTCGCGCTGATGCTGGCGCGGCTCGCCTGGCGCTTCGCGAAGGCGACGGCGACGGCGCGCGCGGCGCGGCGGCTCGCCGGCCTCCGCCCGCCGAGGCGAGCGGCGCGGGTGCCGATCGCGCTCTCGCCGCGGCTCTGGCTCGCGTCGTTCCTCGTCACCGCGACGATCTACCTCGTCCAGACCGACGCGGAGAGCGTCGCCGCCGGCGCCTGGCCCTCGCTCGACCCGTGGCTGCACACCTCGGCGCTGCCCGTGTTCGCCGTGCTCTCCGTCCTCGTCGCGGTCGTCTATCGCGGCGTCGAGGGGTGGCTCGGCGGCCTCGAGCGCCTCGCGGCCGACGCGCTCGCGCTCGCCGCGCGCCGCCTCGGGAGCGGCGCCGCCCCGCCCGCGCCGCGGCCCCGCGACGACGGCGACCACGGGCCCCGCAGCCGCTTCGGCCTCGCCTTCGAGTCGCGTCCGCCTCCGCTCCCGGCCTGAGGCCGCGGGCCGTGTGTCCGCCCGCGGCCCGGCCCGACGTCGATGGAGGGAGGAGGAACGTGAGCGCGGACATCGCCCACAGTCTCGAACGAAACAGGGACGCGGCTGACGCGGCGACGCGGCAGCGCGTCCGGCGCGCGCGGATCGTGCTCGCGCTCGGTCCGCTGACGGCGCTCGCCGGCGTCGTCTGGGCGGTGCTGCAGCCGTGGCGGATCACGCTGCTGCACCCGTCCGGGCAGGGCTTCTGGTGGCTCGTCTCCGAGCCGCCGCTGTACGTCGTGCTCGTCGGGGTTCTCTTCCGGCTTGCGCTCGCGCCCGGGATCGTCGCCGACCTGCTCGACGAGGAGGAAGGCGAGCCGTGATCGTCGCCCGCATCCAGCCCCCGGCGGAGATGGTGCACTGGTGGTTCGCGACCGGCTTCCTCGTCCTCGGCCTGCTCCTGCTCGCCGAAGCGGTGGTCGGCGAGGAGGTCTGGGCGCGCCGACCGTGGCGGCGGTACCTGTGGCCCGGGTTCGTGTTCGCGATGGGGATCCTCATGTTCCCCGTCATGACCTTCTTCACGAGCTCGACCATCCACATGGTCGCCCACGGCACCTGGGCGCAGGTGATGCTCTTCGCCGGCGGCGCCGAGCTCGCGGTCGCCCGCGGGAAGCTCCACTCGCCGCGCTGGCGGCTCTGCTCGGCGGCCGCGCTCGCCGTCTCGGGCGTCGCGTTCCTCGTGCACGAGCAGAACGACTGGCTGTTCTCGCGCGCCGCCTTCCTCCACCACGTGCTCGGATGGACGGTGCTCGTCTGCGCGGTGTTCCCGCTCGTGCAGGCGTTCCGGCCGCGCTCGACCGCGGCGGCGCTCGGCTTCGCGGCGACCTTCCTCGTGGTCGCCGTGCTCCTCTACTGCGACCGCGACACCGCGCCGATCTTCGGCCACCTGTCCTACGAGGCGGGAGTGCCGCACCGGTGAGGGCCCGGCTGCGCGGCGTCCTCGCGCTGGCGGCGCTCGCGGCGCTGGCCGCGCCCGCTTCGGCGCTCGCGCACGCGACCCTCGTCCGCGAGTCGCCGTCGCTGCGCGAGCGCCTGGAGCGATCGCCGGGGCGGGTCGTCCTCGCCTTCGACCAGTCCGTGGACGCGGTGCGCGACTCGATCGTCGTCCTCGACGGGCGGGGGAGGAACGTCGCCGGTCCGGCGCGCGCGGTGAAGGCCGAGCGGGCGCTCGTCGCCTCGCTGCCTCGGACGCTGCCGGCGGGCGCCTACACGATCCGCTGGCGCGCGCTCTCGAGCGATGGGCACGTCGCCTCCGGCGTCTCGACGTTCGGCGTCCGGCATGCGGCGCCGCCGGTGACCGACGCCGTCGGGGCGCAGGGGCCGACGCGCGCCGAAGACGTCGTCCGCTGGCTCTACTTCGTCGCGCTCGCGCTCTCGGTCGGCGGCATCGGGTTCCGGCTGCTCGTGGTGCGCGGGCCGCTGCCGCCGCGCGCGGAGCGCCGCTTCTACTGGCTGACGGGGATCGGCGCCGTGGGCGCGCTCGAGGTGGGCATCCTCGCCTTCCTGCTCCGCGCCGAGGATGCGCTGCAGCTGCCCCTCGTCGACTTCCTCTACGGCGATCTCTCCTCGCTCGCCAACGGGACCCGCTTCGGTGAGGCGTTCATCGCCATGACCCTCGGCTACGCGCTCGTGATCGCGCTCCTCTACCTCGCCTGGCTGACCGAGCGGAGGGTTCTGCTGTGGGGCGCGTTCGCGGTCGGGCTCGCGTTCGCCTCGGGGCTCTCGCTCTCCGGCCACTCGGCCGCCGATGCGGGGCGCTCGTGGCTGTCGGAGCTGGCCGACTGGGCGCATCTCGCCGCCGCGACGCTCTGGGTCGGCGGCCTCGTGCAGCTGCTCGCGGTGGTGTGGCCGGCCGCGCCCGCGCTGCGGCGGGAGGCGTTCCTCGGCTTCTCGCGCCTCGCGACCGTGCTCGTCGCGCTGCTCGTCGCGGCCGGGACGTACCTCAGCGTGCGCCGGTTCCCGCACGTGCACGACCTGTGGCGCACCGGCTACGGCCACGTCCTGCTCGTGAAGCTCGCGCTCGTCGCGCTCGCGCTCGCCTGGGGGGCGGCCCACCGCTTCCTCGCCGCGCCCCGCCTCGCGCGCGAGGGCGGCGCGACGACGCTCGGCGCCCGCCTCGGCCGCAGCCTGCTCGGCGAGAGCGCGCTGGCGATGGCGGTGCTGCTGCTCGCGGCGGTGCTCGTCGACTCGAAGCCGCCGCCCCGGCCGGCGCCGCAGCCGCCGGCGGCCGCGCAGCCGCCGGGTCGCTGAGGCGCGGGCCGGCGTGGGCGCAGGCCCGGCCGGTGCGGATAAGGTCCGGTCGATGCTGGTGCTCACCCGCAGCGAGGTCGAGGAGCTGCTCGATCTCGACGCGCTCGTCGACGCGCTCGCCGCCGCGCACGCGGAGCTCTCGGCCGGGTCGGCGTCCCAGCCGCCGCGCGTCGCCGCCCTCGCCGGCGACGGGCTGCTCGGCGCGATGCCGGCGTTTCTTCCCTCGGCCGGCCTCGGGTGCAAGCTGGTGACGCTCTTTCCCCACAACCGCGACCGGCCGACCCACCAGGCGGCGATCGCGCTGTTCGACCCGGCGACCGGGACCCCGGCCGCGCTCATGGACGGGACGTACGTGACCGCCACCCGTACCGCGGCCGCCTCGGCGCTCGCCGCGCGGCTGCTCGCCCGGCCCGACGCGCGCGTGCTCGCAGTCCTGGGCACCGGCGTCCAGGCTCGCTCGCACGCGCGCGCCCTCGCGGGGGTGCGCGACTGGGAGGAGGTGCGCGTCGCCGGGCGCGATCCCGCGAAGGCGGCGCGGCTCGCCGAGGAGCTGGGCGCGGTCGCCGCTCCCTCGTTCGAGGAGGCCGTGCGCGGCGCCGACGTCGTCGCGGCGACCACGCACTCCCCGGAGCCCGTGGTGCGGGCGGAGTGGGTCTCTCCGGGGACGCACGTCGGCTCGGTCGGCCACAACGCGCAGGGCTCCGAGCTCGACGCCGAGCTGGTTCGGCTGGCGGGCGTCGTCGCGGTCGAGGATCGCGTCTCCGCGCTCGCGCCCCCGCCGGCGGGCGCGCCCGAGCTGGCGGGTCTCGACGGCGCCGCCGTCGTCGAGCTGGGAGAGCTCGTCGCGGGGACGCGCGCCGGCCGCACCTCGGCGGGGGAGATCACGCTGTACAAGTCGGTCGGGGTCGCCGTCCAGGATCTCACCGCGGCGGCGCTCGTCCTCGCCGCCGCGCGGGAGCGCGGCGTCGGCTTCCAGCTCGAGCTGGAGGAGATCCCCGGATGAGCACGACCGACCTCGCCCCCGGTCTCGCGGGCGTCGTCGCCTTCGAGAAGGAGCTCGGCTCGCCGCGGGTGGCGGTGGCCGAGGAGCTGGAGCGCGCGGCGCACGAGGCGCTCGCGACGTTCGCGTGCTCGCGGACCGCCGGCTGGTCGGCGCACGTCCTCGAGCAGAAGCGCCTCGGCGTGCTCGTCCGCCCCTCGGCGCGCTACGTCGG
>JADGHP010000029.1 GCA_019683855.1 Thermoleophilia bacterium | reverse complement strand
GCGCCGGGCGTGGTCGCGAGAGCGTCACGCCTTCCCGGCGAGAGCGTCACGGGTGCCTCCCCGCGGCCCCTCACTCTGCCCAACAACCTTCCGCGCCTTGGAGGCTCTTGGATGCAGTGAAGCGTGATCCGCCTCGGCGCGTTTGGCGATTGACGCTCCGCGGCCGCGCGCCCGGCTCGGCGCTTCGGTCGTGCCGCCTATCGTCGGCGCCGGCACGCGAAGGGACGAGGCCGCGGCGGGAGTCGAGCGGGACGACGATCGTGCACGCCCCGCGCTGGCAGATCGGGGAATTCGAGAACCTGACGCGCTTCCTGGTCGGGGAGCGCCGGGCCGGCGTGAGGCGCCGAGGCGTCGCCGGGAGGCGCCCCGTGGGGCCCGACAGCGACGTCGCCGTCTACTGAATCACGCCCACCCTGCGACGGGGTAGAGTCCCGGCCGGCATGAGGATCGCCGTCTGCGTGAAGCACGTTCCCGAGGGGTCGGCGCGCATCGATCCCGTCTCGAAGCGGCTCGATCGCTCGGGGGAGGGCGCGCTGAACCACTTCGACGCGAACGCCGTCGAGGAGGCGCTTCGGCTGAAGGGCGAGTCGGACACCGAGGTGGTGGTCCTCTCGATGGGGCCGGAGAAGGCGGCCGACTCGCTGCGCAAGGCGCTCGCGATGGGCGCGGATCGCGCCGTGCTCGTCAGCGACGAGTCGGCGGCGGGCTCCGACCTGCTCGCCACGAGCCGGGTGCTCGCAAAGGCGCTCGAGCGGGAGGGCGCCGATCTCGTCCTGTTCGGGCAGCAGGCCTCCGATGCGGATGGGGCGGTCCTGTGGGCGGCCGTCGCCGAGCGCCTGCGGCGCCCGGTCGTCTCGCAGGCGGCGGAGCTGTCGCTGCAGGACGGCTCGCTGCGGGTCAAGCGCCAGACCGAGTTCGGGTACGACGTGATCGAGGCGCCGTTGCCGGCGGTGGTCGCGGTGAGCGATGCGATCAACGAGCCGCGCTACCCGTCGCTGAAGGGGATCATGGGCGCGAAGCGCAAGCCGCAGGAGGTGCTCTCGCTCGCCGACCTCGGCCTGGAGGCGTCCGCTGCCGGCGAGGCGGGCTCGGGCACGAAGGTGCTCGCGCTCGCCGACCCGCCCGCGCGAGGCGACGCCCGCAAGATCGAAGACGACGGCAACGCCGCCCAGGCGATCCTCGACTTCCTCGTGGAGAAGCGGCTCGTATGAGCGTCCTCGTCTTCCTCGAGCACCACGGGAACGAGCTGCAGAAGGGCTCGCTCGGCGTGCTGTCGAAGGCCGCGTCGCTCGGCGACCCCGAGGTCGCGGCCGTGCTCGTCGGCGCGGGCGTGCGGGCGCTCGCGGCCGAGGCCGGCGCGTTCGGCGCGAAGAGGGTGTACGTCGCCGAGGACGCCTCGCTCGACCCGCCGACCCCGCAGCCGCGCGTCGACGTGCTCGCGCAGGCGGTCGCCCACGGCGGCTACGACACGATCCTGCTCGCGAACTCGGTGCTCGCCGCGGACGTCGCCGCGGGGCTGGCGGCGCGCCTCGAGGCCGGCCTCAACTGGGACCTCGTCGACCTCGAGCGCCGCGACGGCGAGCTCGTCGGCACGAGGCCCGCGCTGCAGGACTCCGTGTACGTCGAGGTGGGCTGGACGTCGCAGCAGCGCATCGCGCTCTTCCGCGCCGGCTCGTTCGACGCGGCCGCGACGGGCGGCGGCGAGCCGGAGCTCGTCGAGCTCGCGCCCGAGCTCGAGGAGCACTCGCGCGGCGCGAAGGTCGTCGACCAGCAGCTCGAGGCCTCGAGCGGCCCCTCGATCGAGGACGCGGACGTGATCGTCGCCGGCGGCCGCGGCCTCGGCGGGCCCGAGCACTTCACGCTCGCCGAGGAGCTGGCGAAGGCGCTCGGCGGCGCGGTCGGCGCGACCCGCGCGGTCGTCGACGCCGGCTGGTACCCGTACTCGGCCCAGATCGGCCAGACCGGCAAGACCGTGTCCCCCAAGCTCTACGTCGCGCTCGGCATCTCCGGCGCGATCCAGCACAAGGTCGGCATGCAGTCCTCGAACGTGATCGTGGCGATCAACAAGGACCCGAACGCCCCGATCTTCGAGTTCAGCGACCTCGGCGTCGTCGGCGACCTGCACGAGATCGTCCCCAAGCTGACCGAGCTCGTGCGCCAGCGGCGCGCCTCGTGAGCCGCCCCTCCAACTTCCCGCCGCCGTTCGACGCGGCCGACTTCGTCGCCGAGCCGTCCGACCCCGCCGACGAGCGGATCGAGGTCGGCGTGCTCGTCGTCGGCGCCGGCCCGGCGGGGCTCGCCTGCGCCATCAGGCTCGGGCAGCTGCTCGAGGAGCACCCGGAGGTCGCGGAGCGGCTCGGTGAGGTGCCGGTGGCCGTGCTCGAGAAGGGCGCCCGGCCCGGCGCGCACCTGCTCTCGGGCGCCGTCGTCAACCCGCGCTCCCTGCGGCGGCTGTTCGGCGAGGGTTTCCGGATCGAGGACATCCCCTCGTACGGGCCCGTCCACTCGGAGGCCGTCTACCTGCTCACCCGTCGCGCGGCGCTGCGCATCCCGCCGCCGCCGACGATGCGCAACCACGGCAACTGGATCTTCTCGCTCTCCCAGCTCGGCCGCTGGCTCGCCGAGCGCGCCGAGGAGGGCGGCGCGACGATCCTCCCCGAGACCGTCGGCGAGAAGCTGCTCGTCTCGCACGGCCGCGTCATCGGCGTCCGCACCGGCGACCGAGGACGGGGCCGCGAGGGCGAGCGCCTCGCCAACTACGAGCCCGGCTCGGACATCGTCGCCAAGGTGACGGTGCTCGCGGAGGGCACGCAGGGCCACTTGAGCGGCGTCGCGATCGACCATTTCGGGCTCGCCGGCGAGGACCCGCAGGTGTGGGAGCTCGGCGTGAAGGAGGTCTGGAAGGTCGCGAGGCCGCTCCGGCACGTGATCCACACCATGGGCTGGCCGCTGCGCACGGCCGCGCGCTACCGCGAGTTCGGCGGCAGCTTCATCTACCCGATGGGCGACGACATGCTCACGATCGGGATGGTGGTCGGCCTCGACTACCGGGACGTCGAGCTGTCGGTGCACGACCTGCTGCAGGAGCTGAAGACGCACCCGAAGATCCGCGCGCTGCTCGAGGGGGGCGAGCGGGTCGCGTGGGGCGCGAAGACGATCCCGAGCGGCGGCTTCCATTCGCTGCCGAAGCGGCTGCACGCGCCCGGGCTGCTCCTCTGCGGCGACGGCGCCGGCATGGTCAACATCGCGCGCCTCAAGGGCGTCCACTACGCGATCGAGTCGGGCCGGCTGGCGGCCGAGGCGGCGTTCGCGGCGCTCAAGCCCGGCGCCACGCCCGCGACCGCGCTCGCCGCCTACGACGACGCGGTGCGCCGGAGCTTCATCTGGAGCGACCTGCACGAGGTGCGCAACATGCGCCAGGTGTTCGGGCGCGGCTTCTTCGTCGGCGGCGCGCTCGCGAGCGCGATGACCGTCACCAAGGGCCGCTTCGAGCTCGGCAAGCTGCCGGCCGAGCGCGACGCCGACCAGCCGCTCCTGCGCTCGAACCGGGCCGCCCGCTACCCGGCGCCCGACGGCAAGCTCACCTTCGACAAGCTCTCCTCGGTCTTCGCCTCGGGCAACAAGACGCGAGACGACCAGCCGAACCACATCCGGATCGAGCGGCGCGTGCCGCGCGAGATCGCGGAGCTGTGGGCTCACATGTGCCCCGCCCAGGTGTACGAGGTGGGAGAGGAGGCGGACGACGGCACGGTGGAGGTGCGCCTCTCGCCGTCGAACTGCGTCCAGTGCGGCGCCATCACCGCCAAGGGCGGCCGGCTCACCCCGCCCGAGGGCGGCTCGGGCCCCGAGTACACGCTCACCTAGTGCGGCGCGTCTCCTGACGTTTGGCGGGAGAATCCCGCGTCCGGTGACGCCGCACTTCCCGGCCGCTGCGGCGTTTTACAGACCCCTTACGCCGCGATCCGGGCGCCGCAGGATCATATGACCACCATGTCTCGGCGCGGCTTCACGATCCTCGGAGCGACGCTCGTCGCGCTCAACCTCGTCCTCTGGCTCGCGCCGCCGGGGCTCGCGCTCCGTGAGGGGCTCATCAACCAGCTCTTCGGGCCGCGGCTGATCCGGGCGGAGGTCGTCGTCCAGGGCTCGACCGGCACCCAGGACTACCTCGTCGACCGCGGCGTCGTCGTCGGCGTCACGCCGGGCGCCGTCACCCTGCGCGAGCAGGACGGCAGGGTGCAGTCGATCCCCGTGGCCACGACCACGCGCGTGACGCCGGGCCGCTTCGGCTCGGTGGCGCAGCTCCGACACAACCTGCGCGTGCTCGTGTTCCGGCAGGCGAACGCCCCGGCCGAGCTGATCCAGGTCGAAGGCCGAGGCCTCCTACCCTAGAGGCATGACGGGGAACGCGACCGGGGGCGTGCTCCTGCTCGTCGAGGACGACGACTCGATCGGTCGCCTCGTCAAGCAGTACCTCGAGCAGAAGGACGGCTGGCGGGTCGTCTGGCTCCGCTCCGGCGAGGAGGCGATCGCCGAGCTGCGCCGCCACCCCGTCCGCCTCGTCGTGCTCGACATCGGCCTGCCCGGCATCGACGGCTTCGAGGTCTGCCGCCGCATGCGCGCGCACTCGAAGGTGCCGATCGTGATGCTGACCGCGCGCGACGAGGAGCCCGACCGCGTCGCCGGCCTCGAGCTCGGCGCCGACGACTACGTCGCCAAGCCGTTCTCGCCGCGCGAGCTCGCTGCGCGGATCAAGGCGATCCTGCGTCGCGTCGAGCACCGCTCGGAGGACGAGGTGCTCTCCGCCCGCGCGGTCGTCCTCCGCCGCGACTCGCGCGAGGTGACCGTCGACGGGAAGCCGGTCGAGCTGACCGGCAAGGAGTTCGACCTCCTCGCCTGCTTCCTCGAGCACCCGGGGATCGTGCTCTCACGTGAGCGGCTGCTCGACCTCGTCTGGGGCATGACCTACCCCGGCGGCACGCGCACCGTGGACGTGCACGTCGCCCAGCTGCGCCGGAAGCTCGGCGACCCGGACGGGATCCGCACCGTCCGCGGCGCGGGCTACAAGCTCGTGCCGTCGTGAGCGCGGGGCGCCGCAGCCTGAGCTCGCGGCTGGTCCAGGCGATCGGTGCGGTGGTCCTGCTCTGCGTCGCGCTCACGCTCGGGCTTGGGCTCGTGCTGACGCGGCGCGCCGTCGACGAGGCGACGCTCAGGGATCTCGCCCACCAGGCCGACCTGATCGCGGGCACGCAGCTCGTCGCGGTCTCGCCGCTCACGCACCTGCCGGAGCTCGAGCCGTACTTCGCCCGCCAGCACGAGCGAGCGCTGACGAGCGCCGACGTCCTCCCGGCGTGGGCGCGGGAACGGCTGCGGCACGGTCGGACGGCGCAGGGCTCGGTCACCGTCGACGGCGTCCCGAGCTACTTCGCCGCGCAGCCGGTGGGCTCGCAGGCGCTCGTGCTGCTGCGGGCTAAGACCGACACGGGGTCCCGGTGGACCCCGTACGTCGTCGCGCTCCTCGTCGCGGCGGCGGCGGGCGGCCTGCTCGCGGCCGGGGTCGCGCTTCTTCTCGCGCGGCGCATCTCCCGGCCGGTCCGGCGGGTGGCGGAGGCCGCCCGCAGCCTCGCCCGCGGCGCCCATCCCGAGCCGGTGCCGGTCGAGGGCCCCGCGGAGATCGCGACCCTCGCCGTCGCCTTCAACGCGCTCGCCGCGCAGCTCAGGCGCGCGCAGGAGGCGGAGCGCACCTTCCTCCTCTCGGTCAGCCACGAGCTGAAGACGCCGCTCACGGCGATCCGCGGGTACGCGGAGGCGGTCGAGGACGGCGCGATCGACCCGCGCGAGGCGGCGGCGACGGTGGCGCTCGAGGCGGCGCGGCTGGAGCGGCTCGTCCGCGACCTGCTCGACCTCGCCCGCATGCACCGCACCGACTTCAGCGTGCACAGCAACGACATCGACCTCGCCGAGGTGGCGGAGGACGCGGTGCGCCGCTACCGGCAGCAGGCGGACGGATTCGGCGTCTCCCTCGCCTGCGTGGCCGACGGGCCCGCGCCCGCCGTCGCCGACGCCGACCGCGTGCTCCAGGTCGTCTCGAACCTCGTCGAGAACGCCCTCCGCCTCACCCCCGCCGGCGGCGAGGTGCGCGTCGTCGCACGGCCCGGGCTGCTACGCGTCGAGGACACCGGTCCCGGGCTCGCCGACGAGGATCGCGAGCACGCCTTCGAGCGCTTCTACCTGCACTCGCGCTACGGCCGGGAGCGCTCGGTCGGCACGGGCCTCGGGCTCGCGATCGTGAAGGAGCTGACCCAGGCGATGGGCGGCAGCGTCTCCGTCGAGAGCCGGCCGGGCGAGCTGACCGCGTTCACGGTGCGACTGCCCGTCCCGGCGCGGGAGCTCGAGCGGGATACGCTCCCCGCGTGACCGTCTCCTCGCCGCGCCTCCCGCCAGCGCGATGAGCGTCTCCCTCCCGGACGTCGAGCGCGCCCGCGCGGCCGCGGACGGGCGCCTGCACCGCACGCCGCTCCTGCGCTCGGGCACGCTGTCGGAGCGGCTCGGCGCCGAGGCGTTCCTCAAGGCGGAGCTGTTCCAGCGCACCGGCTCCTTCAAGGTGCGCGGCGTGCTCGCGAAGCTGGCCGCGCTCTCGCCCGCCGAGAAGGAGCGCGGCGTCATCTCGATCTCCGCCGGCAACCACGCCCAGGCGGTCGCCTGGGGCGCGCGCGAGGAGGGGCTCGACGCGCTCGTCGTCATGTGGCGGGACGCGAGCCCGCTGAAGAAGGAGGCGACGCGCGGCTACGGCGCGACCGTGGACGACTCGCCCGCCGATCCCGCCGCCGCGTTCGAGCGCCTCGAGCAGCTCGTCGCCGAGACGGGGCGGACGCTCGTCCACCCCTTCGACGACCCGGTGGTGATCGCGGGGCAGGGCACCGTCGGGCTCGAGGTCGTCGAGGACGTCCCCGACGTCGACGTCGTGCTCGTCCCCTGCGGGGGCGGCGGTCTCGTCGCCGGCGTCGCCGCCGCGGTGAAGGCGCTGCGCCCGAAGGCGCGCGTCGTCGCCGTCGAGCCGGAGCTCTCGAGCGCGCTCCACGAGGGCCTGCGGGCGGGGAGGCCCGTGCCGGTGACGCCGCGCAGCGCCGCCGACGCCTTGAGCGCGCCCTTCGCGGGCGGCGCTGCGCTCGCCCTCTGCCGCGAGCTCGGCGTCGAGTCCGTGCTCGTGAGCGAGCGCGAGCTCGTCGAGGCGTTCCGCTGGCTCTACGCGCGCGCGAAGCTCGCCTGCGAGCTCGGCGCCGCCGCCGCGACGGCCGCGCTGCTCGCCGGCCGGGTGGCGGTCGAGCCCGGCCAGAAGGTCGTGGCGGTGGTCTCCGGGGGCAACGTGGGGCCCGAGCAGGCCGCTGCTATCCTGGCCTCACGATGAAGGCCGGCATCCACCCCGAGTACGTGATCGCGACGGTGACGTGCTCCTGCGGGAACACGTTCCAGACGCGCTCGACGAAGCCCGAGCTGCACGTCGAGATCTGCTCGCAGTGCCACCCGTTCTACACGGGCACGCAGAAGCTGGTGGACACCGGCGGCCGCGTCGAGCGCTTCCAGCGCCGGCTCGAGCGCGCGGCCCGCGCGAAGCGCGGCTAGCCGCCGCACCGGCGTGGCCACGGTCGGCGGACAGGCGGTCCTCGAGGGCGTGATGATGCGCGGCCCGGGGAACTGGGCCGTCGCCGTCAGGACCCCCTCGGGCGCGATCGCCCAGGTCTCGCGCCCAATCGACTCGCCGATGGCCCGGCATCGCCTCCTGCGGCTGCCCGTGATCCGCGGCGTGGTCGCGCTCGGCGAGTCGCTCGCGATCGGCTTCCGGGCGCTCGCGATCTCCGCCAACTACGCGGCCCGGGAGGAGGGAGCCGAGGGCGAGGAGGTGCAGACGGAGCTGTCGCGCGGCGCCCTCGTTTTCTCCTTCGCGCTCGCGATCGGCTTCGCCGTGATGCTGTTCAAGGTCACGCCGGCGCTTCTCACCGACCGGCTGCCTATCCGCAGCACCGGCTGGTTCGTCGTCGTCGAGGGCCTGATCCGCGTCGCGATCTTCGTCGCCTACATCTCGCTCATCTCGCTGCTGCCGGATCTGCGGCGCGTCTTCCAGTACCACGCGGCCGAGCACAAGGCGATCAACGCGTACGAGGCCGGCGAGCCGCTCGAGCCGGAGATCGTGCAGCGCTGCTCGCTCATCCACCCGCGCTGCGGCACCGCCTTCCTGCTCTGGGTGATGGTGATCGCCGTGTTCGTGTTCGCGTTCTTCGGGCGGCCCGCCTGGTACTGGCTGATCGCGACGCGCGTCCTGCTCCTGCCGCTCGTCGCCGGGCTCGCATACGAGCTGATCCGCTTCGCCGGCCGCCACCAGCGCAACCGGGCGCTGATGATGCTGCTCGCTCCGGGCCTGTGGCTGCAGCGGCTGACGACGCGCGAGCCGAGCCTCGACCAGCTCGAGGTCTCGATCCGCGCGCTCCGCGAGGTGCTCGCCCTCGAGGGCGAGGGCAGCGCCGACGCCCAGCGCGTCGAAGTGATGGCCTAGCCCAGTACGCTCCTCCCGACAGTCTGCAAAGGAGGAACGATGGCGACGGACAGGCGTGCAGAGGTGACGTGGCGGGGGAGCCTGATGGAGGGCTCGGGCACGATCCGCTCGACGACGAGCGGCGCGCTCGGCGAGCAGGCCGTGAGCTGGCCGAACCGCGCCGAGGACGCGCCGAGCGCGACGAGCCCCGAGGAGCTGATCGCCGCCGCGCACGCCGCCTGCTTCTCGATGGCCCTCTCCGCCGGCCTCGCGCGCGCGGGCTCACCGCCGGAGGAGCTCCGCACCTCCGCCACGGTCACCTTCCAGCCCGGCGAGGGGATCACGCGCATCGCGCTCACCGTCGAGGGCCGGGTGCCGGGGCTCGACGCCGACGCGTTCGCGCAGGCCGCGGAGACGGCGAAGGCGAGCTGTCCCGTCTCGAAGGCGCTCGCCGGCGTCCCCGAGATCAGCCTCGAGGCTCGTCTCGCGGGCTAGACCCGCTCCAGCCGCCCCGTCTCCACGTCGTAGACGAAGCCCGTAGCCCCGAAGGAGTCGGGCAGGAGCGGCGTGCGCCGAATCGCCTCGACGCTCTCGCGCACCCGCTCCGCGACGTCCGCGAACGGCCCGAAGTCGATCCCCTCCGCGGCGGGCCCCAGCCGCTCGCGCAGGTCGGCGTTCGTGAAGCTCGTCATTCCGCAGCCGCGGTGGCCGATCACGAGCGCCTCCTGCGTTCCGAGCAGGTGGTGCGAGATGACGAGCGAGCGGATCGCGTCGTCGTTGACGATACCGCCCGCGTTCCGGATCACGTGCGCGTCGCCCTCCTCGAGACCGAGGAAGCGGGCCGGGTCGAGGCGGGCGTCCATGCAGGTGACGACCGCGAAGCGGCGGGCCGGCGGCGCGGGCAGGCCGCCTCTGTCGAAGGCTGCGGCGTAGCGCTCGTTGGCGGCGAGGACCTCCTCCACGACGGACATCGCTCGGCTCCCCTCCTCCTCTCGTTCGCCGGGTCGACGCCGATACTATACAAAATGAAGCGAGCGGCGCAAGCGGCTACCCTTCTCTCGCCGTGGCCGCCGACTTCGAGCGTCTCGTCGCCGAGCTTCAGCGCTCCTACCGCGAGCTGCAGGAGCGCATGTCCGACCCTGCCGTCTACAACGACCACCAGCAGGCGGCGGAGGTCGGGCGGCAGCTCAAGGAGCTCGAGGCCCCCGTCAAGCTGGCGCAGGAGTGGCGGGCGACGCGCGACGACCTCGCCGCGGCGCGCGAGGATGCCGACCTCCGCGAGCTCGTGCCGGAGCTGGAGCAGCGGGCCGCCGCGCTCGAGGAGGAGCTGCGGCTCGCGCTCGTCCCGCCCGACCCCGCCGACCGCAAGGACGTGATCCTCGAGATCCGGCAGGGGGTCGGAGGCGACGAGGCCGCGCTCTGGGCGGCCGACCTCTACCGCATGCTCACCCGCTACGCCGAGCGGCGCGGCTTCAAGGTCGAGCAGCTCAGCGCGAGCCCGAACGAGGGCGGCGGCTACAAGGAGATCACGTTCGCGGTGAAGGGCGACGGCGCGTACTCCGTCTTCAAGTGGGAGGGCGGCACGCACCGCGTCCAGCGCGTCCCCGAGACCGAGAGCCAGGGCCGCATCCACACCTCCACCGCCACGGTCGCCGTGATGCCCGAGGCGGAGGAGGTCGAGGTCACGATCGATCCCAGCGACCTCAAGATCGACGTCTACCGCTCCACCGGCCCCGGCGGGCAGTCGGTGAACACGACCGACTCCGCCGTCCGGATCACGCATCTGCCGACCGGGATCGTCGTCTCGATGCAGGACGAGAAGTCGCAGCTCCAGAACAAGGAGAAGGCGCTGCGCGTGCTGCGCGCCCGGCTGTACGAGCGCGAGCTGGAGCGGCGGCGGGCCGAGCTCGACGCGACGCGCCGCTCGCAGATCGGCAGCGGCGAGCGGGCGGAGAAGATCCGCACCTACAACTTCCCCGAGAACCGGCTCACCGACCACCGGATCAAGCTGACGAGCCGCCAGCTCGACCGGATCCTCCAGGGCGAGCTGGACGAGCTCACCGAGGCGCTCGCGACCGAGGATCGGCGGCGCGCGCTCGGCGAATGAGGGTCCGCGAGGCGCTCGCGGAGGCCGAGCGGCGCCTCGCCGCGGCGGGGGTGGCGACGCCGCGCGTCGACGCGGAGCTGCTCGTGGCGCACCTCGTTGGGACGACCCGCTCGGGCGTCTACGCCCGGCTCGACGAGGAGGTGGAGGGGCTCGAGCCGCTGCTTCTCCGGCGGGAGGCGCGGGAGCCGCTCGCGTACGTTCTCGGCGAGTGGGGGTTCCGCCGGCTCGTCCTGCGCACCGACGCGCGCGCGCTCGTGCCCCGGCCGGAGACCGAGACGCTCGTCGAGCGCGCGCTCGCGCTCGTCCGGGACGTCGAGGCGCCGCGCGTCCTCGACGTCGGCGTCGGCTCGGGCGCGGTCGCGCTCGCGCTCAAGGACGAGCGGCCCGACGCGCGCGTCACCGGGGTGGACGTCTCCCCGGACGCGCTCGCGCTCGCCCGCGAGAACGCCGAGCGGCTCGGCCTCGAGGTCGAGCTGCGCGAGGCGGGTCTCGAGGCGACCGCCGAGGGCTGGGACCTCGTCGTCGCCAACCCGCCGTACGTGGAGACGCTCGACGGCCTCCAGCCGGAGCTCCGCTACGAGCCGGCGGTCGCGCTCGTCGGCCGCGGCTTCCACGTGCGCATCGCCGAGGCGGCGGCGACCCGCTTCCTCGCGCTCGAGGTCGGAGACGGGGAGGCGGGCTCCGTGGCGAGGGCCCTGGAGGCGCTCGGCTACCGCGCCGTTAGGATCACGTGCGACCTGACCGGGACGGAGCGCGTGGTGGAGGGAACCCGATGAACGACGAGGTGCAGGCGGCGGTCGACGCGATCCGCGCCGGCAAGCCGGTGATCCTCCCGACCGACACCGTCTACGGCCTGTGCGCGACGCCGTACCGCTCGGAGCCCGTCGAGCGGCTGTACCGGCTGAAGGGGCGGGAGCCGCAGCAGCCGACGGCGATCGTCGCCGCCGACCTCGACATGCTCTTCGAATGCGTGCCGGAGCTGCGCGGCCGCGCCGGCGTGATCGCGCGGGCGCTCCTGCCCGGCCCCTACACGCTGATCCTCCCGAACCCCGCCCGCCGCTTCCGCTGGCTGGCCGGCACGACCCCGCAGGCGATCGGCGTACGCGTGCCCGACCTGCCCGAGCCCGCGGCGCGCGTCCTCGCACGCGTCGGCGCCGTCGCGGCGACGAGCGCGAACCTCCCCGGAGGGCCGGACCCGCGCCGTCTCGAGGACGTGCCCGAGGAGCTGCGAGCGAAGGCGGCCGTCACGCTCGACGGCGGCGAGCTGCCGGGAACCCCGTCCACGGTGATCGACTTCACCGCCCCCGAGCCGCGGGTCGTGCGCGAGGGCGCCGCGCCCGCCGCGGAGGCGATCGAGCGGGCCGTCGCGGCGCTGTCGTAGCATCCACGGGTGGAGCCCCACCCGCGAGAGGAGAGACCGCCGTGCCCGTCGTCCAGGAGACTTTCGAGCAGCTCACGTCCGCAGGCCTCGAGGAGGTGGACCCGGACATCGCGCGGCTGCTCGGGCGCGAGCTGGACCGCCAGCGCAACCAGATCGAGCTGATCGCCTCCGAGAACTTCACCTGGCCGGCCGTGCTCGAGGCGGTCGGATCGGTGCCGACGAACAAGTACGCCGAGGGCTATCCGGGTAAGCGCTACTACGGCGGCTGCGAGGTCGTGGACGAGATCGAGCAGCTCGCGATCGACCGCGCGAAGCGGCTGTTCGGCGCCGAGCACGCGAACGTGCAGGCGCACGCCGGCGCGCAGACGAACATGGCCGTCTACATGGCGGTGCTGGAGCCGGGCGACACGATCATGGGACTCCGGCTCGACCACGGCGGCCACCTCACGCACGGGCTCAAGGTCAACTTCAGCGGCCGGCTGTACACGATCGTCTCCTACGGCGTCTCGCGCGAGACGATGACCGTCGACTACGACGAGGTGCTCGCGCTCGCCAAGCGGCACCGGCCGAAGCTGATCGTCTGCGGCGGCTCCGCCTACCCGCGCACGGTCGAGACCGACCGCTTCCGCGCGATCGCCGACGAGGTGGGGGCGCTGCTTCTGTGCGACATGGCCCACTTCGCGGGGCTGGTGGCGGCCGGCCTGCATCCGAACCCGGTCGAGCACTGCGACTTCGTCACCTCGACGACGCACAAGACGCTCGCCGGGCCGCGCTCGGGGTTCATCCTCTGCCGCGCCGAGCATGCGCAGGCGATCGACCGCGCCGTCTTCCCGGGGATGCAGGGCGGTCCGCTCGAGCACGTGATCGCGGCCAAGGCGACCTGCTTCAAGGTGGCGGGAACGGACGCCTTCCGCGACTACCAGGCGCGGATCCGCCGCAACGCCGACACGCTCGCCGAGACGCTGCAGGAGGGCGGGCTCGACATCCTCACCGGCGGCACCGACACGCACCTGCTGCTCGTCGACCTGCGCGCGTCCGAGTGGACCGGCAAGGCGGCCGAGGAGCGGCTGCACGAGGTGGGGGTGACCGTCAACCGCAACACGATCCCCTTCGACGAGCGGCCGCCCACGGTCGCCTCCGGGATCCGGATCGGCACCCCGGCGATGACGATGCGCGGCTTCGACGAGGACGACTTCCGCGAGGTCGGCCGCATCATCTGCGAGGCGCTCGGCGAGGCGCCCGACCTCGAGGCGCTCCGCGCCCGCGTCCAGGCGCTCTGCGCCGCCCGGCCGCTCTACCCCGGCTTCCGCGGCTACACGCGGTACGAGGCGTGAGCGCGGCGCAGGCGACACGCCGGCTGACGGTGGTCGAGCACCCGCTCGTCCAGCACAAGCTCGGCTACCTGCGCGACAAGGACACCCCGACCGTCCACTTCCGCAAGCTCGCGAACGAGATCACGCTGCTCCTCACCTACGAGGCGACGAAAGACATGGAGACGGAGCCGTGGGAGATCGAGACGCCGCTCGAGCCGATGACGGCGTACCGGATCTCCGGCAAGAAGGTGGCCGTCTGCCCCGTGATGCGTGCCGGCATGGGCATGCTCGACGGCGTGCTGTCGCTCGTCTCGAGCGCGCGCGTCGGCTTCATCGGCCTCTACCGCGACGAGGAGACGCTCGAGGCGGTGCAGTACTTCGTCAAGCTGCCCGTCGACCTCGACGAGCGCGACGCGATCATCCTCGACCCGATGCTCGCCACCGGCCACTCGAGCTGCGCCGCGATC
>JADGHP010000280.1 GCA_019683855.1 Thermoleophilia bacterium | reverse complement strand
GATCGTCCCCGAAGCGCTCATGATCGAGCCGACCGAGACGGAGACCAAGGAGACGCTCGACGCGTTCTGCGACGCGATGCTCGCGATCGCGCGCGAGGCTGCCGAGAGCCCCGAGCTGCTCAAGGAGGCTCCGCACACCCGGCCGGTGAAGCGGCTCGACGAGGTGCGGGCGGCCAAGCACCCGATCGTCAAGTACGGGTTCGACGCGCATCCGGAACCCGGCTCGAAGGCGCGAGCGGTCGCGACCGAGGCGCCCCAGGGCTCCTAGCCGGCCTGCTGGGTCGAGGCGGGTCCATCTGAGCCAGGGCGTAGGGTTGCCGCCGATGCCGGAGCGCTGGTGGGAGCGGGCGGTCGTCTACCACATCTATCCGCGCTCGTTCGCCGACGCGAACGGCGACGGGATCGGCGACCTGCCCGGGATCGTCTCGCGGCTCGACTACCTCGAGTGGCTCGGGGTGGACGCCATCTGGCTGGGCCCGACGTTCCCCTCGCCGAACGCCGACTGGGGCTACGACGTCTCCGACTACCTCGGCGTCCATCCAGACCTCGGCGCGCCGGCCGACCTCGAGCGGCTGATCGTCGAGGCGGAGCGCCGCCACATCCGCGTGCTCCTCGACCTCGTCGCCAACCACACGAGCGACCGCCACCCGTGGTTCGGCGACCCGGAGAAGCGCGACTGGTACGTCTGGCGCGACCCGAAGCCGAACGGCTCGCCGCCGAACAACTGGCGCTCGGCGTTCGGCGGGCCCGCGTGGACGTTCGTCCCCGAGCGCGGGCAGTTCTACCTGCACAACTTCCTGCCGCAGCAGCCCGACCTCGACTGGTGGAACGAGGAGGTGCGCGCCGCCTTCGACGACATCCTCCGCTACTGGTTCGACCGCGGGATCGCCGGCTTCCGGATCGACGTCGCGCACGCGCTCGTCAAGGATCCGCTGCTGCGCGACAACCCGCCCGCGCGGCCGACCGACGCGCCGAGCTGGCAGCGGATCGGGCAGCGGCCGCGCTACAACGTCGGGCTGCCGGACGCGGCGGACGTCCATCGGCGCTGGCGGCGCGTGGCGCGGGAGTACGACCCGGAGCGGCTGCTGCTCGGCGAGACGTACGTGCTCGACCTCGACGCGCTGATGCAGTACGTGGTCCCGGACGGCCTCCACCTCTGCATGAACTTCCCCTTCCTGCACGCCCCCTTCGAGGCGGGCGCGCTCGCGGCCGTGGTCGCCGAGACGGAGCGGCGGCTGCCGTCGTGGGCGACGCCCCTGTGGCACGCCTCCAGCCACGACGACCCCCGCTTCGCGACGCGCTGGTGCGCGGGCGACGAGGAGCTGGCGCGATGCGCGCTCGTCGCGCTGCTCTCCCTTCGCGGCGCGACGATCCTCTACCAGGGCGACGAGATCGGGATGGAGGCGGTGGAGGTCCCCGAGGAGCGGCGGCGCGACGTCGCCGGCCGCGACCGATGCCGCACGCCGATGGTGTGGGCGGACGTCGAGGGCGCCGGCTTCACCGAGCCGGGGGTCGAGCCGTGGCTTCCGATCGGGCCGCGCGACCGCAACGTCGCCGACCAGCGCGACGACCCGGGCTCGATCCTCACCCTGACGCGCGATCTCGTCGCGTTGCGGCGGCACCGCGGGCTCCTCACCGGCGCGTACGAGCCGGTGGAGGCGCCGCCGGGCGTGTGGGCGTTCCGACGCGAGGGCGGCGCGCTCGTCGCGCTCAACCTCGCTGAGAGGCCGGCGCGGCTCGACGGCGTCGAGGGCGCGATCGTCCTCTGCACCGACCGCTCCCGCGATGGGGCGCTCGTGCGCGGCGCGCTCGACCTCGCGCCGCGGCAGGCGGTCGTGGCGTCGGTCTCGTGATGCGCAGGGCCCCGGTGAGCCTACGTCGGCGTGCCGACCGGGCGCCGCGGCCTCGGCGCGGCGGCGAGCTGACCGCAGGCGGCCTCGATGTCGCGGCCGCGGGTGAGGCGCACCGTCACCGGGACGCGCGCCCGCTCGAGAACCGCCTTG
>JADGHP010000279.1 GCA_019683855.1 Thermoleophilia bacterium | reverse complement strand
CCCGCCGCCATCACGAGCGCGACGAACGTGAGCGGCCAGAACGTCCCGCCCGTCGCGTCGCGGAGGTTCCCGAAGAGGTACGGCCCCGCGATCGCGGCCGCCTTGCCGACGCCCTCGAGCATCCCGAACGCGGAGGAGCGCAGCCGGGTCGGGAAGAGCTCCGAGGTGTACGGGTAGACGGCCCCCCACGCGCCGAGGTTGAAGAAGCCGACGCAGAAGAGGGCCGCCACGAGCACCGCCTGCGACCCGGCCGCAGCGAAGACGTACCCGGAGACCCCGCCGAGCAGCAGGAAGGCGGCGAGCGTCGGCTTGCGCCCGATCCGCTCGACGAGCCAGATCGCCGCCGCGTAGCCCGGGAACTGCGAGAGGGCCGACAGCGCGAGCAGGAGGTAGACGTCGATCGTGAACTGCTTCTCGGCCTGGAGCACGAACGGGAGCCAGAGGAAGAAGCCGTAGTAGGAGACGTTGAGCGCGATCCAGACCGCCACCATGAGCGCCGAGGTCCGCCGCAGGGCGGGCGAGGCGAGCTCGCGGGCGGACGCGTGCGGCTCGCCGGCGGCCGCGAGCGCCTCCGGCGAGACCCGGCGGCCGGTGATCGCGGCGAGCACCTCCGCCGCCTCCTCGCGCCGCCCGGCGCGCGCGAGGAAGTACGGGCTCTCGGGCAGCGTCCGCCGGACGACGAAGGTCATGAACGCGGGGAAGGAGGCGGTGAGGAAGAGCCAGCGCCAGCTGTCGGCGCCGCCGATCTGGTGGCCGATGAAGAGCCACGAGAGGCCGACGGCGACGAGCAGGCCGACGGGCCACCAGAAGTCGAGGAAGACGAGCAGCCGCCCCCGCCGCTGCGGCGGCAGGTACTCAGCGAGCATCGAGGGGTCGACGACGAGCATCGCGCCGAGGCCGAGGCCGGCGAGGAAGCGGAAGGCCATCACCGACCACGGCCCCCAGGCGGCGGCGGTGACCGCCGTGAAGACGGCGTACCAGAGGATCGCGTACTGGAAGATCGTCCGCCGGCCGATTCGGTCGGCGATCCGCCCGAGCACGAGGCTCCCGGCGAGCGAGCCGGCGAGCGCGGAGCTGTTGATGAGCCCCTGCCAGGTCCCGTTCAGGTGCCATGTCGCCGCGAAGAGCACCTGCACGAAGCCGACGAGGAGGATCTCCATCGCGACGAACGTCCACGCGGCTCCCGTGACGAGGATCGCGCGGCGGTGGAAGGCGGACAGACCGCCCTCCCGCAGGACCTCCTCGACGTCCACGCCCTGCCCGACCGGGCTCGCCTCGGCCACCGTCATCTCGTTCTCCTCTCTTTCTCCCATCGCCGGTTTTCGACTGATAGGCTAAAACCGTGGGGGAGTCTACCAGAGTTTCCGTCCCCGAGGCGAAAACATCCGCCCCGGCGACGGCGCACGTCTCGCTCGCGGCGGTGTTCCGCGTCAGGGCGGGCGTGCTCCAGGTGCTCTTGTGGCAGCGGGCGCTCGAGCCGTTCGCGGGGGCGTGGGCTCTCCCCGGCGGCTACCTGCGCCCGGCGGAGACGCTCGAGGAGTCGATCCAGCGGCAGCTCGCGGAGAAGGTGGACGTCCGCGAGCTCGCGCACCTCGAGCAGCTCGACACGCGCAGCGACCCCGCCCGGGTCCCGGGGGAGCGGCAGCTCGCGACGAGCTACCTCGGGCTCGTGCCGACCGACGCCGACCCGGCCGTCCCTCCGGACACGGCGTGGCACCGGGTCGACGCGCTCCCGCCCACGGCGTTCGACCACGGCGAGATCGTGCTCGCGGCGCGCGAGCGGCTGCGGGGGAAGCTCTCGTACACGAATGTCGGCTTCGCGCTCGCGCCGCAGACGTTCACGATCTCGGAGCTCCGGACGATCTACGCGGCCGCCCTCGGCCACGACGTCTCGGCGACGAACCTCCAGCGCGTGCTGCTGCGCCGCAACGTCCTCGAGCCGACCGGCGGGCACCGCGACCCGGGCCCCGCCGGCGGCCGCCCCGCCGCGCTCTTCCGCTTCCGC
>JADGHP010000278.1 GCA_019683855.1 Thermoleophilia bacterium | reverse complement strand
CCGCGCGGTCGGGTCGCTCTCCGCCTCGAGCGCGGTCGCGCCCTCCTCCTCGAGCAGCTCCCGCGCGGTGGCGAGGTCCCCGGCGACGCCCGCCTCGCTGCCGCCGAGCTCGACGAACAGGTACGGCGACTCGGGGAAATCGGTGCCCTTGTAGGCGTTCAGCGCGGCGATCGTCGTCGCGTCGAGCAGCTCGCAGCGCGTGACGGGCACGCCGGCGGCGACGAGCGCGGCGGCGGCGCGGCAGGCGGCCTCGAGCGAGGGAAACGCGGCGCGCGCGACGACGATCTGCTCGGGGATCGGGTGCAGCCGCAGGGTCAGCTCGGTGATCACGCCGAGCGTCCCCTCGGAGCCGACGAAGAGGTGCGTGAGGTTGTAGCCGGCGGAGGTCTTCGCGGCGCGGCTGCCGGTGCGGACGACGCGGCCGTCCGGGAGCACGACCTCCAGCGCGAGCACGTGCGTCCGCATGCCGCCGTAGCGCACGCTCGTCGTCCCGCTCGCGTTCGTCGCCGCCATCCCGCCCAGGGTCGCGTCGGCGCCGGGGTCGACCGGGAAGAAGAGCCCGTGCGGCCCCGCCGCCTGCTCGAGCTGCGAGCGCGTGACGCCCGGCTGCACCGTGGCCAGGAGGTCGTCGGGGCGGAGCTCGAGGATCCGGTTCATCCGCGTCAGGTCGAGGCTGATCCCGCCGCGGAGCGGGATCACGTGGCCCTCGAGGCTCGTGCCGGCGCCGAAGGGGACGACGGGCACGCGCGCCTCGTTCGCGTACGCGAGGATCGCCGCCACCTCGTCGGTGGACTGCGGGAAGACGACCGCGTCGGGGCGGCGCGGCGGGTGGTAGCTGAGGTCGGCCGCGTGCTGGTCGAGCGCCGACGCGCCGTCGCTGACGCGCGCCTCGTCCGGGACGAGGCGGAGGAGGGCGGCGCGCAGCTCGGCGGTCACAGCCACGCGTCTACGCTACCGCTTCCGTCGGCGAGGGAGCCGCGTCTGTGGAGAACCTGCAGCACGACCGCGGGAAGCATGCAGGCGGGTTCCGCGTACGGCCCGACGCCGGTCGGCCCCCGTCCGCCGAGACTGTGTCGGACACGTCACGAAGGGAGTCGCGATGAGCACTCGACACAGCCTCTCGATCCTCGCCGCAGCCGCCGCGGCGCTGGTCTCCAGCTCGGGCGGCTGGGCCGCCTCCGCTCCGGCGCACGCCGCGCTCGTGATTCGCCACGAGACCCGCGGCTGCCACAGCTGGGCGGTGAACGGCGGCCCGTTCAAGGCGACCCAGAGCGTCTCGCTGCGCCGGGGCGGCTGGATCACCATCACCGACGACGACGTGATGCCGCACCTGCTCGTCCAGACGAGCGGCCCGGCGAAGGCCGCGATCGCGCGCGTTCCCGGCGGGATGCACGACATGGCGACCGACCTCAAAGGGCCGGGCCTGATGGCGCACATGGGCGCGACCGTGAAGGTCTCGTTCGCGCGCGCCGGCGTCTACCGCTTCACGACCAAGGCAGGCGAGGACTACATGCCCGGCGTGAAGACGGTCGGCGAGGACAACGCGCTGCGCCTGACGGTGAGGGTCTCCTGAGGGTCGCATCACCGTCGCCCGTCCGCCACGCCGCGGGCGTCACACTCTCGTGACGGTGTCTGACACCGGGGCATGGCCCGGTGGGCCACGCCGGATCAAGGCGAGAGGCGCTCGATCGTCCACGCCGCGCCGGTGGCGCCGGCGCCGGCGTCGCGGCGGTAGCGGAAGCGGTCGTGCAGCCGATCGTCGCGGTGCTGCCAGAACTCCCACGCCTCCGGCGCGACGCGGTAGCCGCCCCACGTCTCCGGTCGCGGCACGGGCGCACCCTCGAGCTCCCGCTCGAGCTCCGCGATCCGGCGCTCCAGCTCGGCGCGCGACGCCAGCGGCTCGCTCTGCCGCGACGCGAGCGCCCCGATCTGCGCGCCCCGCGGCCGCGTCGCGAAGTACGCGTCCGACTCCGCCGCCGCCACCCGCTCGACGCGCCCCTCCACGCG
>JADGHP010000277.1 GCA_019683855.1 Thermoleophilia bacterium | reverse complement strand
TCGGACTTCTCCTGGGGGAGCACGTTCGCACGCACCCGCTCGATGCCGACGCTCGCAGCGACGGCAGCGGCCGTCCGCTCGTTGTCGCCGGTCAGGAGGACCGGCTCGAGGCCGAGCTGCTTCAGCTCGCGGATCGCCTCCGCGCTCGAGTCCTTGACTCGATCGGAGACGGCGACGAGACCGCGTGCGGCGCCGTCCCAGGCGACCGCGACGACCGTCTTGCCTTCGTTCTCGAGCCGCTCGACCTTCTGCCGCAGCTCGGCCGGAAGCTCGACCCCCCAGTCGGCGAGGAAGCTCGGGCGCCCGACTACAACCGCATGGCCGTCGACGACCGCCTCGACGCCGAGCCCGGCGCGGTTCGTGAAGCTCTCCGCGGCGGGCAGCTCCCCGAGCGTCGCACGGCCGTAATCGGCGATCGCGCGGGCGATCGGATGCTCGCTCGCGTTCTCGGCGGCGGCCGCGAACGACAGCACCGAGTCGTCGCCGACGACATCGGTGACCTGCATCTTGCCCTCGGTCACGGTGCCGGTCTTGTCGAGCACGATCGTCGTGATCCGCCGCGTCTGCTCGAGGATCTCCGGCCCCTTGATCAGGATCCCGAGCTGCGCGCCACGGCCGGTGCCGACCATCAGCGCCGTCGGGGTGGCCAGTCCCAGCGCGCACGGGCAGGCGATGATCAGGACGGCGACGGCCGCCGTGAACGCGGCCGAGGGACTTCCGGTTGCGAGCAGCCAGCCGACGAGCGTCGCCAGCGAGAGCGCGATCACGACCGGCACGAAGACGGCGGAGACGCGGTCGACGAGCCGCTGGATCGGCGCCTTACCGGCCTGAGCCTCCGCGACCAGCCGGGCGATCTGCGCCAGCGCGGTCTCGCTGCCGACCCTCGTCGCCCGGACGACGATGCGGCCGGAGACATTGATCGTGGCGCCCGCGACCGGGTCACCCGGAGCCACCTCGACCGGCACCGACTCGCCGGTCAGCATCGACTGGTCGACGGCGGACTCGCCGCTCTCGACGACGCCGTCGGTCGCGACCTTCTCGCCTGGGCGCACGACGAACAGGTCCCCGGGGACGAGCTGCTCGACCGGGACGACCACCTCGACGCCGTCGCGCAGGACGCGCGCCTCCTTGGCGCCGAGCTCGAGGAGCGCCCGAATCGCCTCGCCGGAGCGGCGCTTGGCGCGCGCCTCGAAGAAGCGGCCGAGCAGGATCAGCGCGGTGATCACGGCGCCGACCTCGAAGTAGGTGTGCGCGTCGAGGCCGGCGAGCAGCACCACCGTCGACCAGCCCCAGGCGGCGAGCGTGCCGATCGAGATCAGCGTGTCCATCGTCGCCGCCAGATGGCGCGCGTTCAGCGCGGCCGCGCGGTGGAACGGCCAGCCGCTCCAGAAGATCACCGGCGTCGAGAGCGCAAGCGCCAGCCACTGCCAATCGACGAACTGCGCAGGCGGAACCATCGCCAGGACGGCCAGCGGCGCCGCCAGCACCGCCGCCACCGCGAGCCGCAGCCGGTACTGGCGCGTCGGGTCGTCCTCGCCGGGTGCCTCCGCCGCCAGCCGCGCCCCGTAGCCGGCCGCCTGGACAGCGGCGATCAGGTCGTCGACCGAGATGCGCTCGGGATCGAAGGCGACCGTCGCCTGCTCGGTTCCGAAGTTGACGCTCGCCTCGACGCTCGCGAGCTTGTTCAGGCGCTTCTCGATCCGCGCCGCGCAGGAGGCGCAGGTCATCCCCTCCAGGGCGAGCTCGACCCGAGCTTCCCGTTCGGCCACGAAAGCCATCAAGCCGCCTCGTAGCCGGCCTCTGCGATCGCCGCCCGCAGCGCCTTGTCGTCCAGGCTCGCGCCTCGAACGACGACGAGCTTCGTCTCCAGATCGACCTCGACAGACTCGACGCCCGCCACCTGCGTCAACTCGCGCGTGACCGCCTGCTCGCAGTGGGCGCACGACATGCCCGGAACCCTGTACGTCACCGTCTCGCTCATCGATGCTCCCTCGTACTCGTGAATACCC
>JADGHP010000276.1 GCA_019683855.1 Thermoleophilia bacterium | reverse complement strand
GGCGGCCGACCTTCCGGGGACGCTTCCGATCGTCGGTCGGGTTGCGGCCGGGCGGCCGGCGGCGCGCCCGCTCGGCCCCGGGGAGGCGATGGAGATCTCTACGGGCGGGGCGGTTCCCGAGGGCGCCGACGCCGTCGTCCCCGTCGAGTATGTTGTCGTTGATGGCAACAGGGTCGAGTTTGCGCAGGGGGTTCCGGCGGGCGCGAACGTGCGTCCGCGCGGCGGCGATGTGGCTGCGGGCGACGTGGTGGTGCCTGCGGGGACGCGGATCACGGCGGCGCAGGTGGGAGCCCTCGCCGCCGCCGGCGTGGCGGAGCTGCGCTGTGGATCCGTCCCGCGCGTCGTCGTCGTCACCACCGGCAGCGAGCTCGCGGCCCCCGGCGAGCCGCTCGCGCCCGGCCAGGTCTACGATGCGAACGGGCTCATGCTCGCGGCAGCGCTCGCCCCCGTCGGCGCGGACATCGAGGTCGCGCCCGCGGTGGCCGACGACGAGGCGGCCCACCGGGCGGCGCTCGAGCGCGGGCTCGGCGCCGACGTCCTCGTGACCTCGGGCGGCGTCTCGGTTGGTCCGCACGACCTCGTGCGCAGGATCGAGGCGGAGCTCGGCGTCGAGGAGGTCTTCTGGCGCGTCGCCATCAAACCGGGGAAGCCGGTCTCGTTCGGCGTTCGCGACGGTACGCTCGTGTTCGGGTTGCCGGGAAACCCGGTGTCGGCGCTCGTCGGCTGCGAGCTGTTCGTCAAGCCCGCCCTCCGCGCTCTGCAGGGGCTCGCCGACCCGCGACCCCGCTTCGAGCCCGGCCGCCTCGCAGCGCCCCTGCGGCGCACCGACGCCCGCGACGAGCTCGTGCGGGCGCGGACGCGCCTGGACCGCGACGGCGTCTGGCTGGAGCCGCTGCGGGGCCAGGAGTCGCACATGATCGTGCGCGCCGCCGCGGCCGATGCCCTCGTCCACGTCCCGCGGGGCGAAGGCGAGCTGTCCGCGGGTGCGATCGTCTCGTGGCTGCGGCTCGGGCAGCCCTAGCAGCTACCGCACGGCGGAGAAGGCGGTCAGGGTCCCCTACGGCATCTCCAGCCGGATCGGGTCTCCGGGCCGGATGTCGTCGATGTGCGAGAACGGCGCCAAACCACGAGCGCCCACGCGAGCGCGAGCACCCCGACGACGACGAGCACGTGCCGGCGATCCTTGCCGCGCGGCGCATCAGGCCGACACGGCTCGCCGGCGCTGCTCGGCCGCCCGGCGTCGCCGGCGCTGGGCGAGCACCGCGCGCCGGACGAGCTCCCGGATCGGCCCGCGCGGCGGCCGCTCGCGCTCGCTCGGGTACGGTGCATACCGTCCTGTTGCGAGCGCCGCGAGCTGCCCTGCCGCCGCGAGCCACGCGAAGGCGATCGCGAGCAGAGGCAACGGGGCGTAGCCGACGGCGAACAGCCGCGCCACGTACCAGGGCGCGTCCCACCCGAGCCCGTAACGGAACGCGAACGACCAGAGGAGGAGCCCCGGCCCCGCGAAGCCGGCGAGCAGGACGAGCAGTCGCGCCCAGACGCCGCGGCTGTGCACCTGCGGCAGCCAGAGCCAGATGTGAAGGGACGGCAGCAGGAAGACGAGCGCGAAGGGGTTGGTCGCAACCACGAGCAGCCCGACGACCGAGAGCGTGAGCAGCGCGGCGGTGTGGCCTGCCAGCTCCTCTTCGGGGAGGACTCGGCGTCGCGGGAGCAGGCGGTCGCGAGCGACGATCCAGCCGATTCCCGCCAGCACGGCGAGCCCGACGAGCCCGCCGGAGGGCCAGCTCACGTGCTCGAGCGACGGCGGCCTGCCCTCGCCGCGCCCCCAGACGCCGAGGAGGGCGAAGAGGCCGAAGAGCACGCCGATCCAGCCCCAGAAGGCGAGGCGGCTGCGGTAGCTGCGCAGCGCCGGCGCGACCTGGATCCGCCGCCGGCGGCAGCGCGCGAAGAGGTCGACCGCCGTGACGACGAACGGCAGCAGGGCGGCGACGAGGACGATCTCGATCGCCCAGCCGCGAA
>JADGHP010000001.1 GCA_019683855.1 Thermoleophilia bacterium | reverse complement strand
CATCGCCTCCGCCATCTCCTCGTACGCCTCGTACTCGAGGTGGATGACGTCGCGTCCGCGCGAGCGGCGGCGGACGGTGCCGACGAAGGTGGCGATCGCGCCCGCGTCCTCGTCGGCCACCTCGGCGACCGCGGCCCCGAGGTCGAGCGGGCCCTCGACGATCCGGCAGGCGCCGCCGGAGACGGGCGGGATCAACGCTACCTCGTCGCCGTCGGCGAGCTCGTGGCCGCGCTCGACGTACTCCCGGTTGACCGCGTAGAAGAGGCCGTCGGGCTCCTCGCCGAGGCCGAGCGCCGGCCAGACGTCCTCGACGCGCGCCACGTCCTCGAGCTCCACCCGGGAGCGGCCGGCCCGCTCGCGGAGACCGGCGAAGAGGCGGACGGTCACGCGCATGCCCTGATCTTGCCCGACGGCGTACGCTGAGCCGAGATGGGGATGTTCTTCCATTCGGCGGAGGCGCCGCCGGAGCGGCCTGCCGATCCCGCCGTGCGCCGCGCGAACCTCCGCCGCGTCGGCGGGCTCTTCCGCCCGTACCAGCTGCGGCTCGGCGCGCTGCTCGGGCTGATCGTGGTCTCGGCCGCGCTCGGCGTGGTGCCCGCGTTCCTGCTCAAGCGAGCACTGGAGGCGATCGCGCGCGGCGACACTCGGGCGCTGTCGGCGAACGCGGCCGGGATGATCGGGATCGCGGTCGCGACGGGCGTGCTCGGGGTCGTGCAGACGCTCCTCTCGAACCAGGTGGGGCAGCGCGTCATGCACGACCTGCGCGCCGCCGTCTTCCGGCACCTCCAGCGCCTCTCGCTTGCGTTCTTCACGCGGACGCGCACGGGGGAGGTGCAGTCGCGGATCTCGAACGACATCGGCGGCGTCCAGAACGTCGTCACCAACACCGCCACCTCGATCGCCTCCAACGTGACGACGGTGGCCGCCACGATGGTCGGCATGCTCCTTCTGAGCTGGCGGCTGGCGCTCTTCGCGTTCGCGCTCATCCCGCTCTTCGCGCTCTTGACGCGCCGGGTCGGGAACGAGCGGCGCCGGATCGCGAAGCGCACCCAGGAAACGCTCGCCGACCTCTCGAGCCTCGTCCAGGAGTCGCTCTCGGTCTCGGGAGTCCTACTCGGCAAGACGATGGGTCGCGGCGCGGAGCTCGCCGACCGCTTCGAGCAGGACTCGCGCCGGCTCGCCGAGCTCGAGGTGCGGCAGCGGATGGCCGGTCGCTGGGTGATGGCCTCGATCCAGACGAGCTTCGCCGTCATGCCCGCGGCGGTGTACTGGTTCGGCGGGCTCGCGCTCGCGCACGGCTCGCACGCGGTCTCGGTGCCGATGCTCGTCTCGTTCACCACGCTGCAGACGCGGCTGTTCTTCCCGGTCGGCTCGCTGCTCGGCGTGAGCCTCGACGTGCAGACCTCGCTCGCGCTCTTCGACCGCATCTTCGAGTACCTCGACCACCCGGTCGACATCGAGGAGAAGCCGGATGCGCTCGACGCAGCGGAGGCGGGCGACGTCGTCTTCGACGGGGTCTGGTTCCGCTACGGCGACGACGAGTGGACGCTCCGCGACGTGAGCTTCACCGTCCCGGCGGGCACGAAGACGGCGCTCGTCGGCGAGACCGGCGCGGGCAAGACCACGCTCGGCTACCTCGCCGCCCGCCTGTACGACGTCGACCGCGGCTCGGTCTCGATCGGCGGGGTCGACGTGCGCGACCTGACCTTCCGCGCGCTGTCGGAGCTCGTCGGCGTCGTCTCGCAGGAGACGTACCTCTTCCACGCCTCGGTGCGCGAGAACCTGCGATTCGCCAAGCCGGACGCGAGCGACGAGGAGATCGTCGCCGCGGCCGAGGCGGCGCGGATCCACCACGTGATCGCGTCGCTGCCCGAGGGCTACGACACCGTGGTCGGCGAGCGCGGCTACCGCTTCTCGGGCGGCGAGAAGCAGCGGATCGCGATCGCGCGCACCATCCTCCGCAACCCGCCGATACTCGTCTTGGACGAGGCGACCTCCTCGCTGGACACCGAGACGGAGCGGCTCGTGCAGGAGGCGCTCGACCGGCTCGCGGCCGGCCGGACGACGATCGCGATCGCACACCGGCTCTCGACCGTGCGCGACGCCGACCAGATCGTCGTGCTCGACCGGGGCCGCGTGGTCGAGATCGGCACCCACGCGGAGCTGCTCGCACGTGGCGGCCGCTACGCGGCGCTCGTGAGCCGCGACGCCGAGCTGGAGCCGCTCGAGGCCTGACCGGGCGCCGAGGCGGCCCGCGCGGGCACGCCCGGGACGCGCGAACCCCGGACGGTAACCCGGAAAACTCCGGATGCCGATGTCGTCTCCGCCCGTGAGGATGAGGCCTATGAGCCACTACTCCGCCTCCTTCAGCGTCACCATCCGCGTCCGCCTCCTCGACCGGCCGGGCTCGTTCGCCGACCTCGCCCGCGCCATCGCCGACGCGGGCGGGCTGCTCGACGCCATCGACCTCGTCCGCATCGAAGGCGACTCGAAGGTCCGTGACGTCACCGTCCTCGCCACCGACGCCGCGCACGCGGACGCGATCGTCGAGGCCTGCCGCGCCGTGCCGGGCGTCGAGGTCGAGCGCGTCTCCGACCGGACGTTCCTGCTTCACCTCGGCGGCAAGATCCACATGGACGCGAACGCGCCGGTGAAGACCCGCGACGACCTGTCGATGGCCTACACGCCTGGCGTCGCGCGCGTCTGCCAGGCGATCGCCGCCGACCGCGACAGCGCCTGGAACCTGACGATCAAGCGGAACACGGTCGCGGTGGTGAGCGACGGCAGCGCCGTGCTCGGGCTCGGCAACATCGGCCCGGAGGCGGCGATGCCGGTGATGGAGGGCAAGGCGCTGCTCTTCAAGGAGTTCGGCGGGGTGGACGCGTGGCCGATCTGCCTCGCCACCCAGGACCCCGACGCGATCGTCGCCACCGTCGAAGCGATCGCTCCGGGCTTCGGCGGCATCAACCTCGAGGACATCTCGGCGCCCCGCTGCTTCGAGATCGAGGAGCGGCTGCGCGAGCGGCTCGACATCCCGGTCTTCCACGACGACCAGCACGGCACCGCGGTCGTCGTCCTGGCCGCGTTCCTCAACGCGCTGAAGGTCGTGGGCAAGCGCATCGAGGACGTGAAGGTCGTCGTGACCGGCATCGGCGCCGCAGGCGTCGCCGTCACGAAGACGCTCCAGGCGGCGGGGGTGCGCCGGATCGTCGGGTGCGACAGCAAGGGCGTCGTCCACCCCGGTCGCGACGACCTGAACCCGGTGAAGCGCCGCTACGCCGAGGAGACGGCGCCCGAGGAGACGGGGACAGCCGACGAGGCGCTCGCGGGCGCCGACGTCTACATCGGCCTCTCCCAGCCGGGCGCCGTGTCGGTCGAGGGCATCCGTCGCATGGCCGACGACGCGATCGTGTTCGCCATGGCCAACCCGACGCCCGAGGTGGCGCCGGAGGAGGTTGCGGGCCTGGCCGCGGTGATCGCCACAGGCCGCTCCGACTACCCCAACCAGATCAACAACGTGCTCGCCTTCCCGGGGATCTTCCGCGGCGCGCTCGACGTCCGCGCCTCCGCGATCACCGAGGCGATGGAGGTGGCGGCCGGACGCGCCATCGCCGCCACCATCTCCGACGAGGAGCTCGCCCCGGACTACATCGTCCCGAGCGTCTTCAACCGCGACGTCGTGGCCTCGGTCGCGGCGGCGGTCGCGGCGGCTGCGGAGGCGGACGGGGTCGCGCGGCGAAGCCACGAGCCCGAGCACGCGTCCGCGCCGTAACGCCGCGGGCGCGGGCCGACGCCGCGGGCGCGTACGATCTCTGCCATGGCCGCGACCGACGATCGGCGCACCGATTCGGGGATCGTGGTGAAGCCGGTGTATTGCGCGGGGGATGCGCCGCGGGTGTTGGAGCCGCCGGGGGAGTATCCGTTCACGCGGGGGCCGTATCGGGATATGTACCGGGGGCGGCCGTGGACGATTCGCCAGTATGCGGGGTTCGGCTCGGCGGAGGAGTCGAATGCGCGGTTTCGTTTCTTGTTGGAGCGGGGCCAGACGGGGTTGTCGGTGGCGTTCGATTTGCCGACGCAGCTGGGCTACGACTCGGATGATCCGCGCGCGGCCGGCGAGGTGGGGCGGACGGGGGTGGCGGTCGACTCGTTGGCGGACATGGAGATTCTGCTGGAGGGGATTCCGCTCGATCGGGTGTCGACGTCGATGACGATCAACGCGCCGGCGGCGTTGCTTTTGCTGCTGTATGAGCTGGTGGCGGAGCGGCAGGGGGTGCCGCCGGGCGAGCTGCGCGGGACGGTGCAGAACGACATCTTGAAGGAGTACGCGGCGCGGGGGAACTACATCTTCCCGCCGCGGCCGTCGATGCGGCTGGTGACCGATCTGTTCGCCTACTGCGCGGAGCGGTTGCCGCGCTGGAACGCGATCTCGGTCTCGGGCTACCACATCCGGGAGGCGGGCGCGACGGCGGTGCAGGAGCTGGCGTTCACGCTTGCGAACGGGATCGCCTACTGCGAGGCGGCGGTGGAGGCGGGGCTCTCGCCGGACCGCTTCGGGGAGCGGGTGTCGTTTTTCTTCAATGCGCACAACCATTTCTTCCAGGAGGTGGCGAAGTTCCGGGCGGCGCGGCGGTTGTGGGCGCGGATCATGCGGGAGCGTTTCGGGGTGACGAACCCGCGGGCGCTTGCGCTTCGCTTCCACGCCCAGACGGGCGGCTCGACGCTGACGGCGCAGCAGCCGGAGAACAACATCGTGCGGGTGGCGATCCAGGCGCTGGCGGCGGCCTGCGGTGGGGCGCAGAGCTTGCACACGAACGCGTTCGACGAGGCGCTGGCGCTGCCGTCCGAGCGGGCGGCCCGGATCGCGTTGCGTACCCAGCAGATCCTGCAGGCGGAGGCGGGGACGACCGACACCGCCGATCCGTTGGGGGGCTCCTACTTCATCGAGGCGCTGACCGACGAGCTGGAGGCGCGCGCGTTGGAGCTGATCGAGCGGATCGACGAGCTGGGCGGGGCGGTGGCGGCGATCGAGGAGGGGTTCGTCCAGGACGAGATCGAGCGGGCCGCGTTCGAGTGGCAGCGCCAGGTGGAGTCGGGCGAGCGGGTGATCGTGGGCGTCAACCGCTTCCAGGAGGAGGAGGCCGAGCGTCTCGAGCTGCTGCGGATCGACCCGCAGGCCGAGCGGCGCCAGCTCGAGCGCACCGCCCGCGTCCGCGCCGAGCGCAACCCGGAGCAGGCGGCGCGGGCGCTTGCCGCGGTGCGCGAGACCGCGCGCGGCCAGGCGAACCTGCTCCCGGCGATGCGCGAGGCGCTCCGCGCCTACTGCACCATCGGCGAGATCTGCGGCGTCCTCCGCGACGAATGGGGCACCTACGACGCGCTCCGCGCGCGCGCGTAGGTCGCCCGCCGCGCGGGACGCGCCGCTACGAGTCGCTCCACCAGCCGGGCACCCGCTCGCCGTCGCTCTGCTCGGCGATCGGGGCGCCGTAGGCGAGGAGCTCGAGCCCATCCGGCCCGGCCTCGAAGGCGCGCATCGTCTGCGGGGCGACGCGGATCGCGTCCCACTGGCGCAGCTCGATCACGTCGTCGTCGAGCTTCATGCGCCCGCCGCCCGCGAGGATCACGTACAGCTCCTCCTGCCGGGCGTGCCGATGACCGAACGGGCTCCGGGCCCCGGGCGCGAGCGTCTGCAGGCTGACGGCGCCCGTCGTGCAGCCGAGCTCCCGCTTCGGGAAGCGCGCCTCGATCCCCTGCAAGCCGGCCTTGGGCGCGGAGTCCTCGACCTCGCGCAGGTTGACCTTCGCGTAGTCGCTCATAACGGGACTCTACTCGACGAGAGGCTGCGCGCCGGGGCGTCGCGCGTAGGCTCCCGCCGTGCGCATCCTGCTCGTCTCGCAGATGTATCCCGGCTCGGAGGCGCCCGACCTCGGCACCTTCGTCGCCCAGGTGGAGCGCGCGCTCGTCGAGCGCGGCCACGAGGTCGAGCGGGCGGTACTCGACACGCGCGCGGGCGGCAAGCTCCGCTACCTCACGCTGGCCCGCCGCGCGCACCGGGCGGGACGCCGTTTCCGGCCGGACGTCCTCTACGCGCACTTCCTCGTCCCCTCGGGGCTGATCGCGGCGCTCGCGCCCGGGCTGCCGCTCGTCGTCACCGCCCACGGCCGCGACGTCCGCAACGTCGGCGCGATCCCGGGGGTCGCCGCCGCGACGCGCTTCGTCGTCCGCCGCGCCGCGACCGTCGTCTGCGTCTCCGAGTACCTGCGCCGGGAGCTGGAGGCGAAGCTGCCGGAGGCGCGCGGCAAGACGGAGGTCGTCTCGAGCGGCGTCGACCGCGAGCGGTTCGCGGTGACGCCTCCGCCGGACGGTCCGCCGCGCTTCCTGTGCGTCGGCTCGCTCGATGAGCGCAAGAACGTCGTCCGGCTCGCGGACGCGTTCGCGCGCCTGGGGGAGGGGACGCTCACCTTCGCGGGCGACGGGCCGCTGCGCGGCCGGCTCGAGGGGCGGAAGGGTGTGCGGCTGCTCGGGCGCGTCCCGCACCACGAGGTGCCGCGGCTCCTCGCCGAGAGCCGCGTGCTCGCGCAGCCGAGCCTGCTCGAGCCGCTCGGCCAGGCGTTGCTCGAGGCGATGGCCTGCGGCCGCCCGGTCGTCGCGACCCGGATCGGCGGCCCGCCCGAGCTCGTGCCGCCCGAGGCGGGCGTCCTCGTCGACCCGCTCGACGTGGACGAGCTTGCGCGCGGGCTCGCGGCGGCCGCGTCGCTTGCGTGCCCGAACGAGGCGGCGCGGCAGGCGACCGCCGCACACGACGTGCGCCGGCAGGCGGAGCGGATCGAGGCGATCCTCAGCCGCGCCGCCGGCCGCGACGCTCGAGATCGGCGAGCCTGATCTCGACGAGCGGCCGCACCTGCTCCTCGAGCCCCGCCTCGCGCGCGACCGCGAGCGCCCGCTCCCAGCTCTCGCGCGCCTTCGCCGGGTCCACGCCCTGCTTGATCCGGTTGTCGCCGGTGACGAGGAGCTTCTGGATCCGCTCGCGCGCGTCCTCCACCACCAGGGGCCGAGGGTAACAGGGGCTCGCGCGCTGGCCGCCGCGCGTCGCGCCGGGTCGGCGCGGGAACGCTGGTACCCTGCCCGCGATGCTCCAGTTCCTCGCCGTGATGCAGGTGCTGATCGTCGTCGCGATGACGTCGCTCGTGCTCATGCACAGCGGCCGCGAGGCCGGCATGGGCGGGATGGGCTTCACGCCCGCGTCGCAGGGCGGCACGCACATCGTCGAGCGCAACCTGACCCGCCTGACGGTCGTGTTCGCGGTGCTCTTCTTCGCGAACAGCATCGCCCTCTTCCACTACCTGACCTAGCGTCAGGGAGCCCGCGCTTCCGCACCTGTCCGTAGCGGCCATGTCCCCCGACCAGGTCGCTGGACATGTCCGCCTCCGCCGTGTCCTGTGCGAGTCTCGTCGGGTCGCCGCCCTTTGCGGGCGTCGCTACACTAGTCGCGCTCTCGCGCTGGTGGCGGAATTGGTAGACGCGCTAGGTTGAGGGCCTAGTGGCCGCATAGGCCGTGGAGGTTCAAGTCCTCTCCAGCGCATCGAGGGTCGCCCCGGGGCGGCCCTTTCTCGTATCCGGGTTTTCCCGCGATGCGCGCCCGCCGGCCGGGCCACTAGCCTCGCCGGCATGGCGTACCTCGTCGCAGGAGAGACGGCGGCCCCGCTCGCCCCGCTCGTGGAGGAGCTCCGTCGCGCCCTCGAGCGCGCCGGCTTCGAGCCAGCGGAGGACGGCGGGCTCCCGTCGCTCGTTCTCAACCTCATCGACCCCGACCGGCCGCGGCCCTACCGGCGCCGCTCCCGCGGCACCTTCGTCGCCTCGCTGCACGCGCTCGCCGCGCCGCCGCCCGACCCGCTGCGCCACGGCTACCCGCTGCTCGTGCGCTCCCTCGCCAACCTGTCCCTCACCTACGTCCCCGGGACCGGCGTCTGGTTCACGACGCTCGAGCGCGGCAGCTACCTCGTCCCCGAGCAGGGCGACCTTGCCGGTCTCGCGGACGCGGTCGTCGCGCGGCTCGCGCCGCTCGCCCGCTCGCGGCTCGTGATCGAGAACGAGTTCCGTCCCGACCTCGAGCCGGAGCTGTGGGACGGAGACGAGCTCACCCGCTCGATCGCCGCCGCCGGCCGACGGCTCGACGAGCTCGGCCTGCTGCCGGCGCCGTTCCCGGTCGAGGAGCTCGTCGACGAGCGCGACCTGCGCCACATCAAGCGCCTCTACGGCATCGGCGGCCTCTCCTACGGGAACCTGTCGGCCCGCAAGGACGAGCGCCGCTTCTGGATGAGCGCGAGCGGCGTCGACAAGGCGCGCCTCGAGACCCCGGGACGCGACATCCTGCTGGTCTCCGACTACGACGCGGAGCACCGTCGCATCATCCTCCAGGTCCCGCCCGGGATCGAGCCGCGCCGCGTCTCGGTCGACGCGATCGAGCACTGGATGATCTACCGCGACCATCCCGACGTGGGCGCGATCCTGCACGTCCACGCCTGGGTGGAGGGCATTCCCGCGACCGAGGTGAACTACCCGTGCGGCACCGAGGAGCTGGCGCGGAACGTCGCCGACCTGCTCGCCGCCGAGCCCGATCCCGCGCACGCGATCATCGGGCTGCGCAACCACGGGATCACGGCCACCGGCTCGAGCCTCGAGGAGATCCTCGACCGCGTGGCGCCGCGCCTCCTGCGCCAGGTGCCGATGACGTAACGGTCAGTCGGCCTCGCTCGCCGTGAGCGCGTACGCGCGCGCCGGCTCGCCGAGCGCCTCCCGCCGCGCCGGCTCGTGCTCCTGCGTCACCTCGCGCCGGTGCGCGAGGAGCACGAGGATCGCCGCGACCACTCCGGTCGCGCCGACGAAGAACGGCACGTGCGGGCTGAACCGCTCGGCGAGCCGGCCCGCGAGGTAGGGCGCCGCCGCGCCGCCGATGAAGCGCACGAAGCTGTACGCGGCCGACGCGGTCGCGCGCTCGACCGGGGAGACGCGCATCACCGTCTCGGTGACGAGCGTGTTCACGACGCCGAGGAAGAGCCCCGCCACGACCACCGCGACGACGAGCGCGAGCCGCGTCGACGTCCAGACCCCCATCGCGACGAGGTCGGCGGCGACGAGCGCGAACGCGCCCGCGAGCGACGGCACGAGCCCGAGCGCGTCCCGCACGCGCGGGGCGAGGAGCACCGACGAGAGCGCAAGCAGCAGGCCCCAGCCGAAGAAGACGTAGCCGAGCTGGTGCGCGCCGAGCCGGAGCGGGAACGGCGTGTACGCGAGCAACGTGAAGAAGCCGTAGTTGTAGAGGAGCGCCGTCAGCGCCAGACCGAGCAGCCCGCGGTGGCGCAGCGCGCGCAGCGGGTCGCCGAGGGAGGCCGCCCGGGCCGGCGCCGGCGTCGGCTCGAGCAGCGCCGCGATGGCGATGAAGCCGATCGCCATCAGGGTCGCCGTGCCGAAGAACGGCCCCCGCCAGCTGATCGCGCCCAGCTCGCCGCCCACGAGCGGCCCCGACGCGATCCCGAGCCCGAGCGCGGCCTCGTAGAGGACGATCGCGCCTGCGAGGCCGCCCGAGGCGGCGCCGACGATCGCCGAGAGCGCGGTCGCGATGAAGAGCGCGTTGCCGAGCCCCCAGACGCCGCGCGCCGCGACGATCTCCCCGATCGAGCGGGAGGCGCCGGCGGCGGCGCTGAAGGCGACGACGAGCGCGAGCCCCGCGAGCAGCGTCCGGCGGGCGCCGATCCGGCTCGACACCCAGCCGGTGACGAGCATCGCGGCGCCGGTGATCGCGAAGTAGCTCGTGAACAGCAGCTCGACCTGGCTCGGGGAGGCGTGCAGGCTCTTCGCGAGCGCGGGCAGGATCGGGTCGACGAGCCCGATCCCCATGAAGGCGACGACGCAGGCGAACGCGACCGCCCAGACCGCCTTCGGCTGGCGGAGCAGCCGCCGGTCGCTCGCCTGGGACCGCACCCCCTCGCCTCCTTCTACGCGTCGATCAGCTTGTCGAGGGCCGGCAGTGCCGCCGCGAGCGCGTCCCGCTCCTCCGGCGCGAGCGCCTCCAGCCGCTTCGCGAGCGCGGCGGCGCGGGCGGCGGTGTGGCGGTCGAGGGTCTCGATCCCGGCCGGCGTGATCGCGACGTTCACGACGCGCCCGTCCGAGGGGTCGGCGCCGCGGGTGACCCAGCCGGCGCGCTCGAGCCGCGAGACGAGCGCCGTCATCGACGGCTGCGCGACGCGCTCGCTCTCGGCCAGCTCGGTGACGCGACGGGGGCCGTCCCGGAGCGTCGCGAGCACGGAGAGCTGCGTCCGGCTGAGGCCGCCGGCCTCCTGGATGAGCACGCGCACGAGCCGCGCCAGCCGGGGCCCCAGCGCGTTCGCCAGCTCGAGCATCTCGACGGTCGCGACCACGCCAAGAGCATAGCACAGCTATATAGATCACCTATACACCTTCGTTGACGCCGTCCGGAGGAGTCTCTAGGCTGTCCTCGAACACACGTTCGTCAACCAGTCCCCGACCCCGGAGCGTGAGAGACCCGATGCAGAGCACCGCGGAGCTGACCGGACGCCAGCGCCAGATCTGGAGCTTCCTCGTCGACTACGTCGACCGCCACGGCTATCCGCCGACGGTGCGCGAGATCGGCGAGGCGGTCGGGCTCGCGTCGCCCTCGACCGTGCACGCGCACCTCGCCAACCTCGAGCGCGCCGGGCTCCTGCGGCGCGACCCGACGAAGCCGCGCGCCCTCGAGCTCGTCGGGCGCGAGAAGCCGGGCGAGCCCGCGGCCGCGGAGCTGCCGCGGCTGCCGCTGCTCGGGCAGATCGCCGCGGGCGCGCCGCTGCTCGCCGAGCAGAACGTCGAGGACGAGATCGCCGTCCCCGAGACGCTGCGCGGCGACTTCCTGCTCCGCGTGAAGGGCGACTCGATGATCGAGGCCGGCATCCTCGACGGCGACATCGTCGTCGTCCGGCGGACGCAGGACGCGCGCAACGGCGAGATCGTGGTCGCGCTGGCCGGCGACGACGAGTCCGCCGACGAGGCGACCGTGAAGACGTTCTACCGCGACGGCGACCGCATCCGGCTGCAGCCCGAGAACGCCGCGCTCGAGCCCATCTATCCGCGCCACGTGCAGATCCTCGGCAAGGTGGTCGGCGTCTTCCGAGAGCTGGGATGAGATGAGCGGCGTCGCGCCCCTCCACCGGACGCTCGAGCAGGAACTGCTCGCGTTGCTGCGCGGCGCCTCGCTCGAGTGCCCGGTCTGCGGCGAGTTCGTCCTCCACGACGGGCCGGCGATCCGCTGCCCCGAGTGCGGGATGACGCTGCACGGCCGCCTCGGGGCGGACGGGGCGCAGCTCGAGCTGGGCGAGCGCGCCGGCTGAGCCGCGGGGTCGGGCGGCCCGGCCGCGCGGGAGACCCGGCAGGCGAGCGCATCGTCGTGGCGTTCCTCGGCGTGGGGATCGACGTCGACGCCGCCGCCGCGGATCGTCGGCGAGCCGGGGAAGCGCAACCGCCGGGCCTCCTTCTGGTCTGCGACCTTCACCAGTCGCACGTTCGGCTCGATCCCGAGCTCGTGGCTCACGCCCTCCACGAGCTCGATCGCCTGGGGATGGTTCGGACTCACTCCGCGCCGGCGCGGTCGACGCCGGCTTGGTCGAATCGCCGCATCTCGGTGTGGAGGCGGGCGGCGAGGCCGACGAGCGGGAGCGCGAGGGCCGCGCCGCTCGCTTCGCCGAGGCGGAGCCGGAGGTCGAGCAGCGGCTCGAGGCCGAGCTCGGTGAGCACGCGCGCGTGGGCGGGCTCGGCGGAGCGGTGTCCAGCGATCAGGTAGTCGCGGAGCGCCGGCTGCAAGCGACAGGCGGCGAGCGCGGCGACGCCGGTCGCGAAGCCGTCCAGGAGCACGGGCCGTCGCGCGGCGGCAGCGGCGAGGAGGCCGCCGACGAGGGCGGCGATCTCGAGACCGCCGAGCCGGCGGAGGCACTCGAGCGGGTCGGCGCCGTCGGGCGCGTTCGCGGCCAGGGCGGAGGCGACGGTGTCCCGCTTGCGCTCGAGTCCCTGGGCGTCGAGACCGGTGCCCCGTCCGCAGACGGCTTCGGGCGGAAGGCGGGTGAGCGCCGCGAGGAGGGCCGAGGCGACGGTCGTGTTCCCGATGCCGATCTCGCCCAGGATGAGCAGGTCGCAGCGCTGGGCGAGATGGCGGGCGAGCGAGTGTCCCGTTTCGATCGCCGTCCGAAGCTGGCCGGCGGTGAGCGCGGGCCCCTTCGTGATGTCCGCGCTTCCGTCGACGACGCGCCGGTCGACGAGCCCCGCCACGCGCGGCCCGGACAAGCCGACGTCGGCGACGACCAGCTCGGCGCCGAGCGCGCGGGCGAGAACACCGATCGCGGTTTCGCCGCGGGCGGCGGCCGCGGCGACCTGGGCGCCGACGCGGGCGGGGTAGAGGCTGACGCCGCGTTCCGCGACGCCGTGGTCGGCGGCAAAGACGATGATGCCGGCGCGCGGCCGGCTGGGCGGGGTCGTGCCGGTCGCGATCGCCCACCGCTCGAGCAGCGTCTCGAGGGCGCCGAGGCTGCCGGCAGGCTTCACAAGCTCGTCGGAGGCGTCGCGGACACGGATGGCGGCGGTCGGGTCGCCCGGCCGGACCTCGTCGGCGAGCCGCCGCCACCAGTCCGGCTGCTCGGTCGGCGCCACCGCGTATGCGGAAGCGACGATCGTTGGCGGGCGCGGCTCCGACTCGCGTTTCCCCCAACGCTCGGCGAAGACGAGCTCGTCGAGCGGGCGGCGGCGTTCCCAGCCGGCGGCTTCGAGGCCGGGGCGGCTGGGCCGCTCGTCGGGGTAGCCGAGGCAGAGCCAGGCGACCGGGACGACCCGCTCGGGGAGGCCGAGCAGGGCGCGGAGGTCGTCTTCGCGGTAGAAGGAGACCCAGCCGACGCCGACGCCTTCGGCGCGGGCGGCGAGCCAGAGGTTCTCGATCGCGAGGCAGGTGCTGTAGAGGTCGGTGTCGCGGATCGTGTGCCGGCCGAGCACCTCGCGGCCCGGCTCGCGGTCGCAGCAGACGCAGATGCTGAGCGGGGCTTCGCGGATGCCCTCGATCTTCAGGTCGAGGTAGTGGCGGGCACGCTCGTCGAAGCGCTCGGCCTGGACGAGCCGCTCGCGGGCGACGAGAGCCTGCATCTCCGCCTTCGTCCGCTCCTCGCGGACGAGGATGAACCGCCACGGCTGCATCAGCCCAACCGAGGGCGCCTGGTGGGCGGCCTCCAGCAGCCGGCGGAGCAACTCGTCGGGCAGCGGGTCGGGACGGAAGCGGCGGATGTCGCGGCGCTCGGTGATCGCCCGCCAGACCCCTGCCCGCTCGGCGTCGTCGAAGCGCCAGCCGGCTGGGTCGCTGCGCCGCTCGCGGGCGCGCGACTCGTCGAAGCCGGGCGGCAGCGGCGGCCGCTCGAAGCGCTCGCCGAGGCTCACGGGGCGATCCTCGCCGTGGGCAGCCGTTCCGCCGCTCGCGGCGCAGCCGGCTTCGGCCTGCCGCTGCCCGTGCCTCCGATCGCAGAGACGAGCGGCATCTACGCGAGCAGCTCCCCCAGCGCCCCCACGAGCAGCATGTTGTCGTCGCGCGTGCGCACGGCGATCCGAACGTAGCTCTCGTTCAAGCCGGGGAAGGAGGCGGCGGGGCGGACGGCGATTCTCCGTCGACGGAGCGCCTCGACGAGGCGGGGTCCCTCCGGCGTTCGCACGAGGAGGAAGTTCGCCGCGGACGGCCAGACGCGGAGGCCGGCAAGCGAGCCGAGCGCCTCCGCGAGCTCGACGCGGGCGGCGGCCACCTCGCCGGCGACGCGCCTCGGCGTGTCGCGATCTCCGGCGCACGTCGCGAGCGCCGCGCAGGCGAGCCCGCTCACGCCCCAGGGCTGGCGGTGAGACACCCTTTGTCCATCTTCTACGCGGCGCATGCTGTCGCTTCGGCTTTGGAGCGGTTGTGTTGATGGGTGCTCTCGTTGTAGAGGGCGCGCTTGTGGGGGAGGTGCCAGAGCAGTTCGAGCCAGTGGTTGGCGAGGGCTCGGAGGGCTTTGTAGTGGGTTTTGCCGGTGGCGCTTGGCGGTCGTAGAAGTCGCGGGTCCAGGCGCTGCGGCTGAGGCTGCAGAAGGCCCATTGCATCGCGGCCTGGCGGAGGTGGCGGTTGCAGGCGAGCCGGCAGGCGATGGTGAGCTGTTTGCCGGAGCGTCTGGTGACCGGCGCGGTGCCGCCGTAGCATTGGAGCTGGTTGGGGACGGTGAAGTCGGTGGCGCCGTCTCCGACCTCGGCCAACACCCTGGCGGCGAGGCGGATGTCGAGCCCGGGCAGGCTCAGGTAGATCTCGCCGTCAGGGTGCGCTCGTTCGCCTTCCAACAGCTCGCGCAGTCGCCGCTCCCAGGCGCGCCGCTGGCGGTGGATCAGGAGCAGCTGCTCGCAGGCGAGCCGGATCGTGCCCGCTTTCGCGGAGGCAAGGTGGGGCGGCGCGGTCAGGGCGGGCGCGGTCAGGGCGGCGCGGATGCGCGCCGCGGCGCGGGCGGGCCAGCCGTGCCGCTGCCCGCGGAAGAACGCCTCCAGCTCGGCCTCGTCGACCGCGGCCGCCTCGCTGGCGCTCGGCCAGCGGGCGAGGAAGGCGAGGCAGGTGGGGGCGGCGAGGTCGTCGAACGCCTCACGCGCCTGCGGGAAGACGGCCAGCAGGTCCTGGCGCAGCCGGTTCAAGAGCCGCCGCTGGTCGCGGGCGGCGCGCGCGTCGTCGCGGGCGAGCGAGCGGATCTCCTCCCGCTCGGCCGAGGAGACCGACAGCGGACGGTGGCGCTCCCGGTCGGTGCAAAGGATCCGGGCGAGCAGCTCGGCGTCGGCCGGGTCGGTCTTCGCGCGCGAGACGCGCGTCCTGCTCCGGTAGCGCTCGACCGCCTTCGGGTTGATCGGATAGACGGTGTAGCCGGCCTCGAGGAGCGCGGAGACGAGCAGCCCGTGCGCGGTCTCGATGGCGACCAGCACCGGGGCCGGATCCGGCTCGAGCTCGCCGATCGCGCGGACGAGCCGCTCGACGCCTTGGACGTCGCGGCCGATCCGCAGCCGCCTGAGTACCTCCTCCGTCGGGGAGAGCAGGCAGGCGGCGTGCTCGGTCTCGGCCCCTCCGCCGTACTTGCCTTCACGCCGATCGGGTCGAGGAAGATCAGCGCCGGGTCGTCGCCGATCGTCTTCGTGATCGCCTCGATGTGGCGAGCGAAGTTGCCCCTGAGGGCGGTGACGACGTCGCTGAAGCCGGACACGCGCTCGACCAGGTCGGCGTAGTTCTTCCGATTGCGCTCGACGCAGATGACGCGCATCTCACGGCCGGGGCGCTGCTCGGCGTGCCTGCGCGCCTCGAGCGCCGCGATCACCGGCGACCCGTCGATGCGCTCACCCGTGAGGAGGTCCTCGTAGCTGCCCGCGCCCGCGAAGCAGTCGACGACCCAGATCGTCTTGGCGAGGGTGCCCACCTTCATGCTCCAGGGGCGCAGGTAGCGGCCGAGGATCGTGTGCTTGATCCACGTCCACTCGCGCTTCGAGATCGTCCTGAAGAAGCGCCGCTCCCGCGGCTCGAGAGAGGTCGAGCCGTCGAAGGAGCGGGAGGACGGTCCTTCTCGTCATGCTCGCTTCGACGATGACTACGAAGCCGACTCGCGTCTCTTGCGCCAGCGCGACGCCTTGCACCGGCTCAACCGTGGAGCGCGTAGGAGGCATCGACGACACGTAGAAGCTCGAGAGGTCTCCGTCCGGCCGCGTGGCGAACATATGTTCGCCTAGATGGTCGATTACGCTCGCCGCTTCCGCATGCCCGCTGACACGACGATCGAGTGGACAGAGTCCACCTGGAACCCGGTCACCGGCTGCTCAAAGGTGAGTCCAGGCTGCGCTCACTGCTACGCCGAGGCGATCAGTCTCCGCTTCGGGAGGTCACCGAAACCGTGGCTTCCAGACCATGCGTCAGAGAACGTTCGGCTCCATCCTGAGCGCCTCGACCAGCCGCTCCGCTGGCGACGGCCGCGGATGATTTTCGTGAACAGCATGAGCGACCTGTTCCATGAACTCGTACCGCTCGACTTCATCAAAGAGGTATTCGGCGTCATGCGCGCGGCCGAGCGTCATACGTTCCAGATCCTCACCAAGCGACACGAGCGGCTCGCGGAACTGGCCCCATCGCTTTCTTGGCCACCAAACGTGTGGATGGGCGTATCAATCGAGAATCGGCGCTGGGTCGTGCGCGCGGACTACCTGAGGCGAGTGCCGGCCGCTGTCCGCTTTATCAGCGCCGAGCCGCTGCTCGGACCGCTCGATGGTCTCGACCTCACCGGCATTCACTGGCTCATCGTCGGCGGCGAATCGGGCCCGCGCCACCGTCCAATCAAACCCGAATGGGTCCGCGTGCTGAGGCAGCAATGTGAGCGCGAAGGCGTTGCTTTCTTCTTCAAGCAGTGGGGTGGCCTCCGGCCCCAGTCGAACGGACGCCTTCTCGACGGCCGCGAGTGGAATGCCATGCCACTCGCGTCTTCCGCTACAAACGGACGCATGGGCAGGCCGCGTGACATTCCTGACGATGCCGACGAGAAGTGGGTCTACACCGAGCACACGGCAGCGAAGCACGAGATCCTGCATCGATACCTCGGCGCATGGCTGGCCATCCTTGGCCGGGGCAGGAAGGGAACCAAATGGCGTCACAAGCAGCTCGTGCTCGTGGACGGATTCGCGGGACGCGGGCGGTACATCGGCGGCGAGCCGGGCTCGCCGAAGATCATGTTCGAGCGGGCGGTCGAGGTGGTCGAGGCCGGCCTGGCCGAGCACGTGCTGATCCGCTGTGCCGAGCCGAACGCCGGCAACTTCGCCCACCTCGAGGAAGTGTGTGACGGGCTGAGGCATCCGCAGGTCAAGATCGTCCCGACGAAGGAAACGTTCGAAGAGATCGGCACTCGGCTGGCTGAGTGGGCCGAGAAGCAGCATCCGGCTGTTCCCATCTTTGTGCTGGTCGACCCGTACGGCATCCGAGGCGTGCGGCTCAGCCTCCTTCGCAGGCTCCTCGCGATCGAGCGCCTCGAAATCCTTCTGACGTTCATGGTTCGCGACCCAAGCCGCTTCATGAAGGAAGGGAACTATGCGGAACCGCTCACTGCCTTGTTCGGGGGCGACGCGTGGCGCGAGTGCGAGCAGGCGGCGAACCGTCCGGAATGCCTCCTTCTCCGCTTCCAGGACGTCGTTCGGTCGGGGGTAGCCCGCTGGGCCACGCCGTTCCGCGTCTTCGAGGACGAGCGCAAGACCGTCCTCTACTACCTCGTCCACCTCACGAACAGCGACCTCGGAATGCGAGAGATGAAGAAGGCGATGGTCAAGAAGTCGGGGGACATGACGTTCTGGCCGGTGACTATCCGCCCGCCCGATCAGCTCGAGTTGGAGGTGGCCGAAGCACCTCCCTACCCGACACTTCAGGACCGGCTAACAGAGATGTACCGGGGCCGCACGCTCGCGTTCCTGGATCTTCTGAACGAGGACTATCCGCACGGCGTCTGGCTGGAGCCGGAGTACCGGGCGGCGATCAAGGCGATGGGCGCGGCCGATCCGCCGAGGGTCGAGATTAGGCGCCAGCGGCTTACAGACCGGGGAAAGCCCGCGACGCGCGGGCTCAAATACGAGGACCTCATCTCCTTCCCGTAAGGCGCCTCGTTCGGCAGACGAGGTCTGCCCCTCCGCTTGGGCGCTCACTCCGTGCCCGCCGCTATCTGAAGACCGCCGTCCTACCCCTGCGCCGCGTGGGCGTCCTCGAGAAGCTGGAGGCAGACGGTCGCCACCTTCTTCAAGTGCTGCCTCGCAGCCGTTACGTCCTCGGCGGTTGCCGGCTCGCCGGGATGCGCCTCCATGCTCTTCTCGGAGCGGAGGTTGTGGATGACTTCGAGCTCGGCCTTGATCCCCCGCATCTTGGGCGTGTTCCCGATCGCGCCGATCAGGTTGGCATAGTCCCCCTGCTTGCGACTTGTCCGGAACGGGCGCTGATCGCGCTGGACGAGTTCCAGGACGTCGGCAGGATCCCCGACCTGGACGGCCTGATCCGCAGCCACATCCAGCACCACGGCGAGGTCGCGTCGTACGTGTTCGCGGGCTCGGAGCCAGGGCTGATGAAGCAGCTGTTCGAGCGGAAGGAGCGGCCGCTCTACGGCGCCGCGGTGCCGATGCGGCTCGGCCGCCTCGCCGACGCGGACATCGCCGACTACGTAGCCGACCGCTTCGCGCAGACCTCGAGGAGCGTCGGCGAGGCGCTCGGGCCGCTGCTCGAGAGCGCGCAGGGCCATCCGCAGCGGGCGATCATGCTCGCCCACCACCTGTGGGACCAGGTGCCGTCCGGCGAGGCCGGCACGCTCGAGCGCTGGGAGGCCGCCCACGCGGCCGCGCTGGCCGAGCTCCAGCCCGAGTTCGACGCGATCTGGCGCGGCTACGGGTCGACGGTCGCGCAGAAGACGCTCCGCTTGATCGTCGCCGGCAGCGGCTCCGCCTACCGGACGGCCGTGCTCCGCCGGCTCGAGCTGGAGAAGAGCGCCGCGAGCGCCGCCGTCCAGCGGCTGCTCGACGCCGCCGACGTCGAGGAGGCGGGCGCGGGCAAGTACCGCGTCGTCGACCCGCTCTACGCCGAGTGGATCGCGCGGGTGGACGCGGGCGGGGGCGACGCCGCCGACGAGGGGTGAGCTCAGCCGGAGCTCGCGGAAGGCGGCGAGCCGCGCGTCGCATGCCTGGCTCGCCGTTCGGCGGGCGGCACCGGCGCTCCGTTCTGCGCCGTGCTACCGCGACGGCGTCGCCTCCGGCGCCCGGCCCCATGCGACCGCGTCCCGCACAGGTGCCGGGGCCTCGTCCGCCACCTGCTTGTCCGGCGCGGCGCCGAGCGCGTCGTTGACGGTCGAGAAGGCGAGACGGAGGGCGACGAACACCGTCGCCTCGAAGATCTCGCGGTCGCCGAGCCCGAGCTCGCGCAGGCGCGCGACGTCGTCCTCCGTCGTCGCATTGGGGTCGTCGACGACCTTGCGTGCCCAGTCGGCGAGCGCCTGCTCGCGCTCGGAGAGCGCGTCGGCGGGCGTTCCGGCGATCACGGCGGCAGCGGTGGCGCCGTCGGTGAGCCGTGCCAGGCGCGACCCCCAGGCGAGCGAGCAGTACGAATCGCGCCGCTCCGCCGCCGTGGCAGCGACGAGGATCGCCCAGTCGCGGTCGGTCAGCGTCGAGCTCTCCATGAGCGCCGACCGCAGCGCGCGGTAGACCTCGTAGACGTCCGGCCGCCAGCACCACAGCCGCGTCACGTTCATGACGTAGCCACTGGAGGAGCGGTCCTCCTCGTAGGCGCGCTCGCCCGCCTCGTCTATGGGCGGCTCGCTGAGGAACATCGTGGTCTCTGGCATGGCGCAGTCCCTTCTTCGTCATCCGGAGTAGTCGAACGTCGAGCCGTAGCCGCATGTGCCGCGGTAGCTCACCTCGAGCGGCGGATCCTCGACGAGGAGCTCGTCGGCGACGAGCTCCTCGCCCTCGCGGTCGTGGCCCGGGATCACGCATGTGACCGTCCCGGCGCCGGCGTATGCGCCGCGGATCCGCACGCTGACTCTGTCGCGGACGCGCAGCCGCTGGCGCCGTCGCGTGTGGTCGACGTCGATGGTGACGGGCCGCACGGCCACGAGCTCGCTCTGCTTCCATGCCCAGGGGAAGTGCACGAGTGCGTCGCCGCCGAGACGGCCCGCGAAGATGGCCTCGAGCCCGGCGCGCTGCTCGTCCGTCGCCTGCGCGTCGAGGTAGAGGATCCAGGTCCACGGCGACCCCGGCTCGTCGTCGTCGTAGCGGAAGGCGAGGGCGACGGGCAGCCCGGCGAGCTCCGTTCCGTCCACATGCCCGTCCTCGATGAGCCAGGTGAGCACGCCGGTGCAGACGCCGTGGGTCGAGCGCCCGCCCGCTACGCCGTCGATCCGTCGGCACGGGCAGATCGCGTCGCAATTGCAGGATTCGAAGTACGTCCCCCGGATGCGCCAGCCCATCGCTCGTCTAGCCTCTCATCCCGTCATCGGCATCGGCATCGGGCCGCTGCCGGGAATCGTGAGACCCGGGACGGCGTCCGGCGTGGCGAGCAAGGCGACGCCCAGGGCGAGGAGGATCGCGGCGGTCCCGTAGACCGCGACGGCACGCCAGGGAAGGAGCTTCTCGGCCGCGATCAGCCCGGCGACGAGCGCCATCCACGTGACGCTCATCACGCCGAGCGCGAACAGCGAGGCCATCAGGGCCCAGCAGCACCCGGCGCACCACGCGCCGTTCCGCACCCCCATCCGCAGCGCGCCGCTCCGGCCGCCGCGCCAGGAGCCGACGAGAAGGCCGAGCGGGCTGCGGCACTTCCCCAGGCAGGCGTCCTTCAGCGGCGTCAGCTCGTAGACGGCGGCGACGAGGAGCGTGGCGCCCGCGAGCCAGCGGCCGGCGTGCTCCCACGCGAAGACGTCGCCCCACACACGGCCGCCGGCGGCCGCGAGCGCGAACGCCACGACGCCGGCAACGGCCCAGGCGACGAGATAGCCGGCGGCGAAGAGGAGCGGCGAGAGGACCGCACGCTCCCTCGTGATGTGCGAGTAGAGCGCGACCGTCGGCGCGACGGACGGGAACATCATCGCGGCCATCATCACGAGCCAGACGCCGACGAACCACCCGAACGCGCCGAGGCCCGTCCAGGGTCCCTCGTCCATGCCTCGCATCTGTGCCGCCATCCACCACCAGCCGGAGGCGGCGAGCGCGAAGAGGAGCGCGACGAGCCCGAGCCGTGCGCGCGCCGCCGCAAACGCGGGCGCGAGGCCGCCGCGGCCGTCGCGATGCGCCTGCCCCGCGATCATCGGCTCAGGGGCCGCGCGGCGTCGACCTGGACGAGCTCGTCGAGCTGCTCGCCCGCCGACTTCTCGTCGGAGAACCTCCCGGGCCGCCGGCTCCCGTCGGTCTGCGCCTTCGGCGTGTGGGCGGTCGGCGTCATCTTGCACCCGCCGACGTCACTCTCGTCGACTTCTCCGTCACGGACGTCCAGCGCGAGCACGACGCGCAGAAGGCGTACGTGCCGCCCGGTCGGGCGACGCGTTCCACGGGCGGATGAGCCGCAAGAGCACCTCTCGACCTCGCTGACCGTCTGGCTCCAGGACGTCGCCGACCTCCGTTGGGTTTGGCCAGCCGCGATTCTCTCGGCCGGGTCGCCGAGGAGTCAAGCGCGAACGCGGCGAGATGCGCGCCTGCGGCGGCTCGAACGATCTCACCCTCCTGGCTCGACTCCATCGTGCGATTTCGCCAGGAACGATGGGAGTATCGGCGCCTCCTCGTCGCGCCTCGCCAGCGGCGCATCGGCATGCCAAACGCGCGGGAAACGCACCGAAGCGAGTCCTGGAGCTCGCTGTTGGTCCGTTGTCAGCGGACCAGAAGGTTCGTTCCCGACGGACGTGGAGGTCCGCCGGGAGCGAACCGCCCGGCTCGTGTCGTCCGGCACGAGTTCGGGTAGGGTGGGACAAGGAGGTGGTGCCGAATGGCGCACACGCATCCGCACCCGCATCGCCACGTCCCGCACGTGAACCTCCGCGGCGACGAGCAGGGGTCGCCGTGGCTGCTCCTGCCGGGCGTGGCGCTCGCGCTCGCGGTCGTGATCGGGCTGCTGATCCTCGCCAACTTCCTGATCGCCCACGCCATCGCCGGCCGCTTCTACTGAGCCTCGATCCACCGTTTCGCATCGACGAGGGTCGGTGATGAGCGGTCGGTGGTGCTCATCGGCGGCCGGCGAGACTGTCGAGCGTGAGCAACTTCGGGTTGGGCGTACTCGATCGGCCGTGTGAGGGCGGAGCGTCCCTGCGCGAGCGCACGCCGGCCGGGACGGGCGCTGCGCGTCGTTTGACGGGAGGGGTGAGAGGCGCTCAGCCGGGCGCGGGGAGCGCGCGGATTCGCGCAAGCCCGGCGAGGAAGTCATGCTGCCAGGGCCAGATGGCGGGCAGGTGGAGCGTCCAGCGGCGGGCGCTGCGGGTGAGCCGGTCGGGCAGGGCGAGCAGCCAGCGCCGCAACGTTCGCGCCTGGCGTGGTCGCTGCTCGGGCAGGCCGAGCAGCTCGCTCCAGCGGAGCAGGTTGTGGGCGAGTGAGGCGATCACCGTCCAGGCGGCGTTGGCGTTGAAGCGTCCGGAGGGGAAGTGCGCGAGCGCTTGGTCTTTCAGGTCGCGGATCGCCAGCTCGACGGTTGCGTGCTCGCGGTGCTCGCGCTCCACCAGCTCGACTGGCTCGGTTCGGTTCGTGATGAAGGCGAAGTGCTGCCAGGTCGCAAACAGCTGCTGGGGATCGAGGGTGCGTACGCGGCGGACGATCAGCCGGTCGTCGCTGAGGACGGTCTCGGCGATCTCCGCCTCGCCCGTCTGCGGGTAGTCGGCCAACCGACGCCACGCCTAGTCGGGGATAGCGCCGATCGCGGCGGCGGCGAGTTTGGTGATCCTCACCCCGATCGAGTAGAGGCAACCCTTCGCGCGCAGCCTCGCGGTGATCTTCTTGTTCCAGAAGCCCGAGTCGACGCGCAGGAGGATCTCGCCGACGGCGCCGGCGCGGCGGACGCGGGCGATCAACTCGTCGACGAAGCGCAGCGCGCCGCGCTGCGTGTTCGCCGAGCCCTTGGAGCCCTTGCGCAGCCTGATGTGCAGCACCTCGTCCGAGCCGGCGCGGGTCGCCAGCAACGGGTGGTAGCCGCGCTCGCGCGTGTACCCGTAGCAGGTGCCCTCCTTCTCGTAGCCGTGCACCTCGCCCGCCATCGGACGGAACCGGCACCCCGACGCGGTGGATCGAGGCTCAGATCACCTGGTACGCCGCCCGCGTCGGCGAGGTTGCGGAGCTCGCGGATCACGTGCTCGTCGCGCGGTTTCACGCGCTCGAAGGACCGGATGGCCTCCTCGCGTAGCTCGACGTTCCCGGAGCCGAGGAGTTTCAGCATCCATGTGGGCAGCGCGGTGCGCGGCTCTGTGAGTTCGGCGACACGCCGGGCGACCCTTCGCCTGCGGGCCGCGGTCCCTTGGCGTCGTCCGCCATGACTGCGTCGAAGACGGGTCCCTGCTCGAGCCGACCGTGCGCTTCGAGAAGACTCACGAGCTGGTCTTTCTCGGAGGCTGAGAGCGAGGAATAGGCGGTTTCAGCGCCAGCGAACGCGGCGGCCGGGTTCTTGTCGGCGAGGACAGCGGCAAGGTCGAACGAGAAGCGCTCGACCTGAAGGCGTGCGACGGCCTGACCGAGCCTGACGAGGCTCAACGCGCATTACCGGCCGGCGCTGGATCTCTGCCGTCTCTACCTCGAAGGCCGGGCGGTGGAGCAGCCCACCGGCGAAGTATTCGCGCCTGCATTCCTGTTTCCGATGGAGCAGGTGTTCGAGAGAGCGATAGCAAATCACCTCGCCAGCCGGCTGCCCGACGTAAGGGTGCAGCCCGAGCGCTCGCTGGCGCCCGTCGAGGGAGAGCCGCGGCATATGCTCACCTACCGGCCCGATCTCCTCGTGGGTGAGAGGCCGAGCCTCGTGCTCGACACGAAGTACGCGGATCCCGAGCGGAAAACACGCTCTGGCACCCGCTCGTTCAGGAATGACGACCTCTACCAGGTCGCGTTCTACGCAAACGAATACGGCTGCCCTGGCCTGCTCGTCTACCCGCGATCCGAGCGCGACGTCCACGTGACTTTTGAGGCTGCGGGAGCACGCTGCGTGATCGCGACTGTGGATCTGAGCCTGCCCGGCCTTGCGGGACTGGAAGCAGTCTCAGGACAAGTCGCTGAGCTGCTTCAGGCACAGGAATAGCCAGCGGATGGACGCTGCACCTCCGGCTACGGTTCCGAACCGCCCGCGCCGGCGGGCTGACCAGCGAGCTCGCGGAGACGCTTGATGTCCGCCTCGAGCTCCGCCGTGCGCTGCTCGGCCTCCTGCTCCTGACGCGTCACGCACTCCGTGACGATCGTGTGGAGCCCGTTCCAGAGCGGAGAGTTCCGCCCGAGCAGAACGGCCATCTTGTGCTCCGGAAGCGTCTCGGCGGTATCCTGGCAAGTGATCACCAGCTCAGCACCGAGCTTCCGCCACGTCCGCTCGGCTGCGTCGAAGCCTCCCCTCCAGTGGTAGACGCTGTCCTCGCCTTCGACGACGAAGGTGCGGAAGGTGGCCAGGATCGCAAAGGTCGCCGAGGAGGTCAGCTCCCAGGTGCCGCGCTTGCCGAACGCGTTCTTGCCGGTGCGGAGGAACGGGAAGTAGAGCGCGTTCTCGATCGTCCGCTTCTCGCCCCCGTCTTGCCGTCCTTGACCTTCCGGCTCGTCACGACGCGCAGCCGGCCGCCGCGACCCTGTCCATGACCTCAGTCACGGGGTACTCCTCATCTGTGGCGCCGCATCTTGCGACCCACGATCTCGGCGGCCGCACCACGCGATCCGTCTATCTGCTCGCCCGCTCGCCAGGTCGCCCGGATCAAGTACATTCGACTGCGTCTCCGCCTGCCGGACAGGAGAAACGAATTGGGCCCATAGAAAAAGCCCTGGTTCCAGGGCTCTTTCCGTAGCAGGCCTGTAAGCCGGATTCTGTCGAGGGTGACCATCCATCTGTGCGGCTACCCGGCTCCTCGGCGGGCCGCGTCATCGGAGCCTGTTCGCCTTGCACCGGACGGGGTTTGGCGAGCCGGCCGCGTCGCCGCGGCCGCTGGTGGGCTCTTACCCCACCGTTTCACCCTTACCGGCCGCGCCTCCGGAGAATCCGCGGCCGGCGGTCTGCTCTCTGTGCCACTTTCCGTCGGCTTTCGCCGCCTCCCTTCCGGGAGCGTCCTGCCCTGCGGTGTCCGGACTTTCCTCGAGCCGCGCCTCGCGACGCGGCCCGCGGCCACCCGGCCTGCAGGCGCGATTGTAGCCGGCCCGCGCCGCGGCCCGACCTCCCGGCCCGCGCGGCGGGCGGCGCTTTCCGCCCCGAGGGGACGCCGCCTACAATCGGCTCGTGGAGTTCCACCTCGATCCCCGCTCGGGGCTCCCGATGTACCTGCAGATCGTCCAGCAGGTGAAGGACGCGCTCCGGCTCGGCCTGCTCGACGTCGGCGACCAGCTACCGACCGTGCGTGAGGTCGTCGCCGCGATCGGGATCAACCCGAACACGGTGGCCAAGGCGTACCGGGAGCTCGAGCGCGACGGGCTCGTCGTCGCCCGACCCGGCCGCGGCACGTTCGTCGCGAGCTCGCTCGGGTCTCCCTCGGTGGAGCACCACGACGCGCTCCGCCGCGGCCTGCTCGCGTGGCTGCGCGAGGCGCAACGCGCCGGCATCGACGAGGAGAGCATCCGCGCCCTCGTCTCGAGCACGCTTCGGGAGGCGCTCGACCGCCGGGTCGCATGAGCGCTCCGCTGGAGACGGTCGCGCTGGGGAAGCGCTTCCGCGGCAGATGGGCGCTCCGGGACTGCACGCTGCGCGCTCCCGAGCAGACGGTGGTCGGCCTGACGGGCCCGAACGGGGCGGGCAAGTCCACCCTGCTCAGCCTGGCCGTCGGGCTGCTCGAGCCGACGGAGGGGACGATCCGCGTCCTCGGCCGCGACCCGCGCCGCAGCGCCGACGCGATCGCCGAGGTCGGCTACGTCGCCCAGGACGCGCCGCTCTACCGGTCGTTCACCGTCGCCGAGACCTTGGAGTTCGCGCGCGCGACGAACGTGCGCTGGGACGGCGCGCTCGCGGACGAGCTGCTCGGCGGGCTGTCTCGGCAGACGCGCGTCTCGGCGCTCACGCCGGGCGAGCGCTCGCGTCTCGCGCTCGCGGTCGCGCTCGGCAAGCGGCCCGGGCTCGTCCTCCTCGACGAGCCGTTCGCCCGCCTCGACCCGCTCGCCGCGCGCGCGTTCCTCCAGGTACTGATGGACGGGGTCGCCGAGACGGGCGCCACGGTCGTGATCGCGACGCGGGTCGTGACCGACATCGAGCGAGCCTGCGAGCGGATCGTCCTTCTCGGCGAGGGCGGCGTCCGGCTCGACGGCACGGTCGAGGAGCTGCTCGAGTCGCACCGGCTTCTCACCGGCGTGCGGCGGCCGCTGGGCCGCATTCGCGGCGTCGAGGAGATCGTGAGGGCCCGCCACAGCGGCAGGCAGCTGACGCTGCTCGTCCGTACGAACGGCCCCGTGCTCGATCCGACGTGGACGGTCGAGCCGATCGGGCTCGAGGAGCTGCTCCTCGCCTACATGGCGACCGTCGAGCTTCCGACGCCTCGACCCCCGGAGCCTTCGAGGCTGCGATGGCATGGGTGATCTGGCGCCAGCACCGGCTGCAGCTCCTCGCGGTCGGGGGCCTCGTCCTGCTCGTCGCCGTCGCGGCGGTGGCGACGGCGCTGCCGGTGCGGGCGGCGTACCATCGGCAGGCGCTCTCGTCGTGCCTGCCGCCCGCCCTGCGACCGGGCTGCGAGCTGATCGTCGGACACTTCCGTAGCGAGTTCGCGGCGCGGGCCGCGGTCGCGCGCTGGCTGATCCTGCTCCCCGGCCTCGCCGGCGTGCTCATCGGGGCGCCGCTGCTCGCGCGCGAGTTCGAGCACGGCACCTACCGGCTCGCGTGGACGCAGGGGATCTCGCGGCAGCGCTGGCTGCTCTCGAAGACCGCCCTGCTCGGGCTCGCGGTGGTGGCGGCCTCGCTCGCGCTGGCGGGTGTCGCGATGTGGTGGCGGGAGCCGTTCGACCACGTCGACGGCCGGATGAGCCCGGCGGCGTTCGACGTGGAGGGGATCGTCGTTCCCGCGTACGCTCTGTTCGCGCTCGCCGTCGGCATCCTGGCCGGGCTCGTGCTGCGGCGCACGCTCGCGGCGCTCTCGGTGGCGGCCGCGGCGTTCGTCGCGGTCCGGCTCGGCGTCGAGAAGCTCCTCCGCCCCCGCTACCTGCCGCCGCTGCACCAGGTCGCGTCGGGGCTCTCCGCTCCCACGCGCTCCCGCGGGTGGGTGCTCGACAACGCCCTCGTCGACACGCTCGGCCGGAAGATCACGACCGGTCGCGAGGACCTCGCGGTGCTGCACGCGCAGCGGGCGAGCGTCGACCCGCAGCAGTACTTCTCCTCGCTCGGCTGGCGGCGGGTGATCACCTTCCAGCCTCCCGATCGCTTCTGGGTGTTCCAGGGGATCGAGGCTGCGATCTTCGTCGCGCTCGCGGCGGTCGTGCTGCTCGCGGCCGTGGCCCTCGTACGGAGGAGACCGGCGTGATGGAGGCGATCGATCGAGCGGCGCTCCTGCGCCGGGCGGCCGTCGCGGGGCTCGCGCCGCGGACCTTCATCCGGCCGCACCCGCGCTGGCGCTTCGTCTTCGTCAACCACGCGACCACGAACCCGTTCTTCGTGCCGGCCCGCTACGGCATCGCCGACGCCTGCTCGCTCTACGACGTCGCCGCCGACTGGACGGGCTCGAAGCGCAGCGACGTCGCGGAGATGGTCGACGCGATGAACCGCGCGATCGAGCGGCGCGCCGACGGGATCGCCGTCTCGGTGATCGACCCGGTCGCCTTCAACGAGCCCACCGCGCGCGCCCTGGAGCGGGGCATCCCGGTGGTCTCGTACAACGCCGACGGCGGTCGCGGCAACGCCCGGCTCGCCTACGTCGGCCAGGACCTCTACCAGGCGGGCCTGAAGTTCGGTGCGCGCATCGTCGAGCTCGTCCACGAGGGGGACGTCTTCATCTTCATCGCCACGCCCGGGCAGCTCAACATCCAGCCGCGCGTCGACGGCGCGGTCGACGCCATCCGCGACTCGGGCAAGCCGATCCGCGTCCACGTCGTCGCCACCGGGGCGGACGTCGCGGCCGAGCGGCGGAAGATCGAGCAGATCTACCTCGCGCACCGCGGCTTGCGCGGCATGTTCGCGGTCGACGGCGGCTCGACGCAGGGCGTCGCCGAGGTGGTCCACCGCTACCACCTCCACCGCAAGGGCGTCCGGGCCGGTGGCTGGGACCTCCTGCCGGGCACGCTGGCCTCGATCGCGGCGGGGCGCCTCGACTTCACGATCGACCAGCAGCCCTACCTGCAGGGCTTCCTGCCGATCCAGCAGCTCTTCTTCTACCGCTACAGCGGCGGCCTCGTCTCGCCCGCCGAGACGAACACCGGGCTCAAGTTCGTGACGCGGGCGAACGTCGCCCGCTACCTCACCACGCGCACCCGCTACGAGGGCAGCTCGCGGGAGCAGAAGTACCCGGTCTCGTAGGCCCGCGGCGAGCCCGCGTGAGCTCTGCGGAAAAGCACGCTTGCCCTATTTCACTAGAGGAGTAGTATTGCGCCGCTACGAACCGCGGTCACCGTGGACCGCCGGTCATCGGACCCAATGGAGGGTGAAATGAAGGTTCGCTCACGCTGGAGCCTCGCAGCCGGGATCGTGGCGCTCGCCGCGCTGGTCGCGACCGGCTCGGCGACGGCCCGCGTCTCGGTGCACAAGGCAGACGTCCAGGTTTGCGCGCTGCTGCCGGACACGAAGTCGTCCACGCGCTACACGCTGTTCGACGCGCCCTACCTCAAGGCTGCGTTCAAGAAGGCCGGCGTCTCCGCCCAGGTGCTGAACGCCCAGGGCGACGCGCAGCGCCAGAAGTCGCAGGCCGACGGCTGTCTCGCCGCGGGCGCGAAGGTGATCCTGCTCGACGAGCTGACGCTCGCCTCGGGCGCGGCGATCACGAACGACGCCGTCGCCCAGGGGGCCACGGTCATCGACTACGACCGCATCGTCCCCGGGAGCAAGGCCTCCTACTACGTCTCCTTCGACAACGTGAAGGTCGGCAAGCTGATGGGGCAGGGGCTCGTCGCGGCGCTTAGGGCGAACGGGATGTACTCGAAGCACCCGGTGATCGCCGAGCTGAACGGCGGCATCCAGGACAACAACGCGAAGCTGTTCAAGCAGGGCTACGACTCGGTCCTGAACCCGCTCTACAAGAAGGGCGTCTTCAAGAAGGCGGTCGCCGGCGACCAGTGGACGGACTGGGATCCCAACAAGGGCCTGACCATCTTCGAGCAGATGCTCGCCCGCAACGGGAACCGCATCGACGGCGTGCTCGCCGCCAACGACGGCCTCGCGGGCGCCGTCATCTCCGCCCTCCAGAACCACGGCCTGAAGCCGATCCCGGTCACCGGCCAGGACGCCACCCCAACCGGCGTCCAGTACATCCTCGCCGGCTGGCAGAGCGGCACCGTGTACAAGTCGGTGCGCCAGGAGGCGAACGCCGCGGCGCAGGCGGCGATCGACGTCCTGAACGGCAAGCCGGTGAAGACGAACGGCAAGATCAGCGGCATGCCGTCGATCCTGCTCACCCCGAAGTGGGTGACCAAGGCGAACTACAAGCTCCTCTTCCAGGAGGGGTTCGTGAAGCGGAGCCAGGTCTGCGTCGGCAAGTACGCGCAGTACTGCAAGTAGGAGCCGCTCGCACCGGTAGCTGATCGGCGGCGGGACGGCCGCAGGGTCGTCCCGCCGCCGCCTCTGTGATATGACCGCGGCGATGACACCCCCGACGCTCGAGCTGCGCCGTGTCTCGAAGGCGTTCGGCTCGGTGCAGGCGTTGCGCGACGTCGACTTCGAGGTGCGCGACGGCGAGGTGATGGCGCTCGTCGGCGACAACGGCGCCGGCAAGTCGACGCTGATCAAGTCGGTGGCGGGGATCCACCCCTTCGACAGCGGCGAGATCTACTTCGACGGCAAGCGGGTCGAGATCCACGGCCCCAAGGACGCCGCCCGCCTGGGGATCGAGGTCGTCTACCAGGATCTCGCCCTGTGCGACAACCTCGACGTCGTCCAGAACATGTACCTGGGTCGCGAGGTCCACGACCTCTTCCACCGGCTCAAGGAGCCGGTGATGGAGCAGCGCACGAGCGAGACGCTCCGCTCGCTCTCGGTGACGACGCTCAAGTCCGTGCGCCAGACGGTGGCGACGCTCTCGGGCGGGCAGCGCCAGTCGGTCGCCGTCGCGCGCGCCGTGATGTGGAACTCGCGCGTCGTCATCCTCGACGAGCCGACCGCGGCGCTCGGCGTCGCCCAGACGCGGCAGGTGCTCGAGCTCGTGAAGCGGCTCGCGCACGAGCAGGGCCTCGCCGTGGTGCTCATCTCGCACAACCTCCACGACGTCTTCGAGGTCGCCGACCGGATCACCGTGCTCCGGCTCGGCCGCAACGTCGGCGTCTACGAGCGGAGCGCGACCACGCAGCAGGAGATCGTGTCGGCCATCACGGCCGGCGTGCCGACGAAGGTGGCCGGGATCGAGGGCACCGGCGAGGCGGCCACGTGAGCGTCCTCGGGCCTTCCGAGGTCGAGCTGGCGGCCGCCGAGGAGGGCGGAGTCCGCGCCGCCGCGCGCGCCTACCTCGAGCGGGTGCGGGCGGGCGACGTCGGCAGCCTGCCGGTGATCGTCGCGCTCGCCCTGATCACGGTCTTCTTCACGGCGAAGACGAGCGTCTTCTTCACCTCGATCAACTTCGACAACCTGATCGTGCAGATGGCGCCGGTCGCGCTGATCGCGATCGGCGTCGTCTTCGTGCTCCTGCTCGGCGAGATCGACCTTTCCATCGGCTCGGTCAGCGGCGTCGGCGGCGTCGTCGTCGCCGAGCTGCAGCAGGCGGGCACCGGCCACAACCTCGGCGGCGGGGCGGCGATCGCCATCGCGATCGCCGTCGGCGCGCTGATCGGCGCCCTCCAGGGCTCGTTCGTGGCGCTGATCGGCGTGCCGTCCTTCGTCGTCACGCTCGCGGGCCTGCTCGCCTTCCAGGGCGTGATCCTGAAGGCGCTCGGGATCCAGGGCGTGATCGGCATCCAGAGCAACACGGTCAACAACGTCGCCAACTACTTTCTGCCCAAGGAGTGGGGCTGGGCGATCGCGGCGGCTGTCACCGTCGGGCTCTGCGCCGTCACCGTCAGCGGTTTCGTGACCCGGCACCGGGCGGGGCTCCCGATCGGGAACCCGCTGCTCGCCGCCCTGCGGCTCGCGGCGCTCGCCGTCATCGCCTTCGGCGCCGTCGCGATCTGCAACCACGCGCGCGGGGTGCCGTTCGCCGGCCTGCTCGTGATCGGCCTGATCGGCTTCTGGACGTACGTCGCGAGACGGACGACGTTCGGGCGGCACGTCTACGCGGTCGGCGGCAACCCGGAGGCCGCCCGGCGCGCCGGCATCAACGTCGCGCGGATCCGGATTCTCGTGTTCATGATCTCGGGCGCGATGGCGGCGCTCGGAGGGATCGCCTTCGCCGCCCGCCTCAGCTCCGTCGACCTCACCGCGGGGAGCGGGACCGTCCTCCTCGACTCCATCGCCGCCGCGGTGATCGGAGGAACGAGCCTGTTCGGCGGCCGCGGCTACGTGCGCAGCGCGTTGCTCGGCGCGCTCGTGATCAAGACGATCGAGAACGGCCTCGACCTGCTCGGCCAGACCGACTGGGTGAAGAACGTGACGACGGGCCTCATCCTGCTCGCCGCCGTCACGCTCGACACCCTCTCGCGGCGTCGGCTCGAGCGGGTGGGGCGCTGAGCTTCGCGCTGCGGCGGGCCGAGAGCGCAGTCTCGGCCGGCGTTCGTGCTGCTTCTGGTTCGCGGTGCTCGGCGCCGCTTGGCTGCCTTGGGGTGCGCCTGTGACGGATGCGTGGCGACTGGCTCGCGTGCGTGAGACGCCGCCTTCTGACCGCCGTGACGCGGACGCATGTGCCGTGCTCTGGCTTCCGGGCTGCCGGGACGGCTTCGCTGTGCGGCACGCGCCCCTTGCATGGCTTCCCCGGCCACGCCTGGAAACAGCTACCTGACGCGGCTCGAAGAGACGTCTCCCGGCCGCAACACTTCCGTAACGGGGTCTGACCCGGGTCTGACCCCCTGCAGAAGAGTCGCAACGCATTCACAACAGGGCCTCGTCTGAGCCTTCGCGCAGCGCCTCGCGTCGACCGAAGCCGTCGAGCGCGGCGTCGACGAGGCCGGGGAGCGTCGCGATCTCGTAGCCGCCCTCGAGCACCGCGGCCACGCGGGGCGCGAGGCGCGCGCAGCGGCGCGCGAGCTCGCGGAAGCCGTCCTCGGTGAGGCGCATGCCCGCGAGCGGGTCGTCGACGTGCGCGTCGAAGCCGGCGGAGACGAGCACAAGCTCCGGCTCGAACCGCGTCACCGCGGGCTCGACGACGTGCTCGAACGCGTGCAGGTACTCCTCGTCGCCGGAGCCGGCGGACATGGGCACGTTCACCGTCGTCTCGCGCTGGTCGTCGGGGCCGCCGCTGCCGGGGTAGAACGGCCACTGGTGCAGTGAGGCGAAGAGGACGCTGTCGTCGTCCGCGAAGATCGCCTCGGTGCCGTTGCCGTGGTGGACGTCGAAGTCGACGATCGCCACTCGCTCGAGCCCCAGGGCGCGCTGCGCGGCGCGCGCCGCGATCGCGACGTTGTTGAAGATGCAGAAGCCCATCGCCCGGTCGGGGAGCGCGTGGTGTCCGGGCGGGCGGACGAGCGCGAAGCCGCCGCGGAGCGCGGCCTCGATCGCCGTCCCGGCGGCGAGCAGGGCTGCCTCCCAGGTCGTCTCGCTGCAGATCGTGTCCCCGTCGAGCCACTGCGGGCGCTCGATCGCGCGCACGCGGGCGACGTGCTCCGGCGTGTGGCAGAGGAGGAGCTCCTCCTCGGTCGCGGCACGACCCTCGCTCCAGGCGGGCAGATGCGCGAGGAGCGCGGCGATCCGCTCCGGCCGCTCCGGGTGGTGGCCGGTCGGGTGCAAGCGTGCGAACGCTCGGTGCGTCAGGGCTTCGACGGGCGGCAGTCTACGCCAGAGCCGCCACGCGCTCGGCGACGCGGCCGAGACCGAGGCCCTCGAGGAAGCTGGACGCCTCCGCCCATGTGGGGTGTGTTTCTTCGAGGGGAGGAAGGGGGGCGGAGGCGTCCATGGTCGCGATTCGCCGGAAGAGGCGCAACTCCTTCGCCTCGGCTGCGAATCTTCCGTCCGCCAGCGCCGCCTCGAGCGTCCCGTACCGGCGGAGGAGCTCCGCGGCCTTCTTCGGGCCCACGCCCCTGGCGCCCGGCAGCCGGTCGGAGGGGTCGCCGCGGAGCGCGATCAGGTCGGGCACCTGCTCGGGCTCGACGCCCCAGCGCTCCCGCACCTCGGCAGGGCCGATCCGCGCCAGCTCGCTCACGCCCCCGGGCCGCCCATGGTGGCCCCGGGTCCTCGGCCGGGCGTCGCTGGCTTTGCCGGCGACGCTACCAGCCTTCGTCGGCTGGAGGATCGTGACGCGGTCGCTCGCGAGCTGAAACGCGTCACGGTCCGAGGTGGCGACGAGGACGGGGCCGGGCCACGCGCGCGCGGCTGCGGCGAGGAAGTCGTCAGCCTCGTAGCCCTCGGCCTTGGCGACCGCGAAGCCCATTGCGCGCACGAGCCCGGGCAGGAGCTCGAGCTGCTCGAGCAGCGCGTCGTCGAACACGCGGCCCGACTGGTACGCCGCGAACGCCCGGTGCCGGTAGGTCGGCGCCGACGGCGTGTCCCACGCGACGAGCACCGAGGCGGGCCGCTCCTCCTGCCACAGCCGCGTGAGCATGCTCGTGAAGCCGACGACGGCGTTGAGGCGGAGCGACTTCGGCAGCGCGTGGTAGGCGCGGTGCGCGAACGAGTCGCCGTCGACGGCGAGCAGCGTGCCGGCGCTCATCTCGGCGGAGCGCTCTGCGGCGCGGCGAGCGAGGCCTCGAGCTCCGCGATCCGCGCCATCAGGCGGTCGGTCGCCTCCCGCGCCGCCTGCCGCAGATCCTCCCGCTCGCGCAGGTCGTCGATCTCGACCGGCGGACCGTAGGCGACGCGCAGCGGCCCGAGGCGAAGCAGCCTGTCGGTGCCGGCGACGGCGGCGGGGAGGAGCGGCACTCCGGCCTCGAGCGCGATCCGGGCCGCGCCGCTGCGAGGCCGGGCCTCGTGCCGCTTCACGAGTCCCTTCCGACGGCGCGTCCCCTCCGGGAACATGGCCACGACGTTCCCTTCGCGGGCCAGCCGCACCGCGGTCTGGATGGCCTCGACGTCGGCCTGCCCGCGCCGCACCGGGAAGGCGCCGGCCGCGTTCAGGACGGCGCCGAGCGGCCACCAGTAGAGCTCCGACTTGGCCATGAAGCGCAGGAAGCGGCGCGGCCAGAGCGGAAGCCCGAGGGGCCAGGGGTCGACGCTCGAGAGGTGGTTGCACGCGAGCACGTAGCCGCCCTCCCGCGGCAGGTGTTCGAGGCCGCGAGCGCGCAGCCGGAACAGCCCGTAGAGGGCGGGCCAGCTGAGCGCAGCGAGGAGGTTGTAGACCGGTGTCGGTCGCACGGCGCCCAGTATCCATGTGGCGTGGCGTGGCGTGGCGTCGCCACGGGTCGGCGAGAGCGTCGGTCGCGGCGCGCGGTATCGCCGTGGCGTGGCGTGGCGTCGCCACGGTTGGCCACGGCCATCGGCCGCACGGCGCCGAGCATCCACTGTCCGTGGGATGCCGCGTTGGAGCAGGAGGAAGCGCGCGCTATGGTGACCGACCGTGCCCGCTGCCGGGAAACAGAAGCGCCTCGTGATCGTCGAGTCGCCGGCGAAGGCGAAGACGATCGCCGGCTACCTCGGCGACGGCTTCGTCGTCGAGTCGAGCGTCGGCCACATCCGCGACCTGCCCGACAGCGCGGCCGAGATCCCGGAGCGCTACAAGAGCGAGCCGTGGGCGCGGCTCGGCGTCGACGTGGAGCACGACTTCGAGCCGCTCTACGTCATCGACCCCGAGAAGCGCAAGAAGGTCGGCGAGCTGCGCAAGCTCCTCTCCGACGCGGACGAGCTGCTGCTCGCGACCGACGAGGACCGCGAGGGCGAGGCGATCGCCTGGCATCTGCTGCAGGTGCTGAAGCCGAAGGTGCCGGCGCGGCGGATGGTCTTCCACGAGATCACGCGCGACGCGATCCAGCGCGCCCTCGAGCAGACCCGCGACGTCGACCAGCGACTCGTGGACGCGCAGGAGACGCGGCGCATCCTCGACCGCCTCTACGGCTACGAGGTCTCGCCGGTGCTCTGGAAGAAGATCATGCGCGGCCTCTCCGCCGGCCGCGTCCAGTCGGTGGCGACGCGGCTCGTCGTCGAGCGGGAGCGCGAGCGCATGAAGTTCGTCGCCGCGCGGTGGTGGGACCTGCTCGCGACGTTCGACCCGGACGCCTTCGAGGCGCGGCTCGTCGCGGTCGACGGGCGCCGCGTCGCGCAGGGCCGCGACTTCGGCCCGGACGGCGCGCTGCGGTCGGCGGAGGCGCTCGTGCTCGACGAGGAAGCCGCGCGGGGCCTCGCCGAGCGGCTCGAGGGGGCGAGCTTCCGGGTCGTCCGCGTCGAGCGCAAGCCGTACGTGCGCCGGCCGAGCCCGCCGTTCATGACCTCGACGTTGCAGCAGGAGGCGAGCCGTAAGCTCCGCTTCTCGGCGCAGACGACGATGCGCGTCGCCCAGCGCCTCTACGAGAACGGCTACATCACCTACATGCGCACGGACTCGACGACGCTGTCGGACACGGCGCTCGCCGCCGCGCGCTCGCAGGCCGCCTCGCTCTACGGTCCCGAGTTCGTTCCGGAGGAGCCGCGCCGCTACGAGCGGCGCGTGAAGAACGCCCAGGAGGCGCACGAGGCGATTCGCCCCGCCGGCGACCGCTTCCGCACGCCGCAGGAGGTGCGGGGCGAGCTGTCCCGCGACGAGCTCGCGCTCTACGAGCTGATCTGGATACGGACGATCGCCTCGCAGATGAAGGACGCAGAGGGCCAGACCGTCTCGCTGCGGATCGGCGGCCGCTCGACGGCGGACGAGGAGGTCGAGCTGGGCGCCTCCGGCACGGTGATCACCTTCCGCGGCTTCCTCGCCGCCTACGAGGAGGGCCGCGACGAGGAGGCCGCGTCCGAGCGCGACGGCGACGACGAGCGGCGGCTGCCGAACCTCTCCGAGGGCGACGCGGTCGAGCTGCGGGCGCTCGAGCCGCAGGGGCACGAGACGAGCCCGCCGCCGCGCTACACGGAGGCCACGCTCGTGCGCACGCTCGAGGAGCGCGGCATCGGCCGGCCCTCCACCTACGCCTCGATCATCGGCACGATCCTCGAGCGCGGCTACGTGTTCAAGAAGGGGAGCGCGCTCGTCCCCTCGTTCCTCGCCTTCGCGGTCACGGAGCTGCTCGAGCGCCACTTCGGCCGGCTCGTCGACTACGACTTCACGGCCCGGATGGAGGACGACCTCGACCGGATCGCCGCGGGAGAGGAGGAGCGGACGGGCTGGCTGCGCCGCTTCTACTTCGGCGAGGACGGGGACGAGGGGCTCAAGGAGCTCGTCTCGGATCTCGGCAGCATCGACGCGCGCGAGATCAACTCGATCGAGATCGGCGACGGGATCGTCCTGCGCGTCGGCCGCTACGGCCCCTACCTCGAGCGGGACGGCCAGCGCGCGAGCCTGCCCGAGGACATCGCCCCGGACGAGCTGACCGTCGAGCGCGCGCGCGAGCTGCTCGAGCAGCCGTCCGGGGAGCGTCGCCTGGGCGTCGACCCCGAGACCGGCCGCGAGATCGTCGCGCGCACCGGCCGCTACGGCCCGTACGTCACCGAGGTGCTGCCCGAGGACGCGAAGGAGAAGCCGCGCACCGCCTCGCTCTTCGCGTCGATGTCGCTCGACACGGTCACGCTCGAGGACGCGCTCCGGCTGCTGCGGCTTCCGCGCGTGATCGGGGTCGCGCCCGACGGGGCGGAGGTGGTCGCGCGCAACGGCCGCTACGGCCCGTACATCCAGAAGGGCTCGGAGTCGCGGTCGCTCGACTCGGAGGAGCGGCTGCTGACGATCACGTTGGAGGAGGCGCTCGCCCTGCTCGCCCAGCCGCGGCAGCGGCGCGGGCGGCGGGCCGCCGCCGAGCCGCTCAGGGAGCTGGGGCCGGACCCGGTGAGCGGCAGGCCGATCGTCCTCAAGGCGGGCCGCTTCGGCCCGTACGTCACCGACGGCGAGACGAACGCGAGCCTCCGCCGCGGCGACGACCCCGAGACGCTGACCCTCGAGCGCGCGGTCGAGCTCCTCGCCGAGCGCCGCGCGCAAGGCCCCGCCAAGCGTCCGCGCCGTCGGCGCGTCTCCTAACCTTGCGCCGCTGCGGTCGTCGTATCGAGACGGACGCGGACCCGTCCGGAACGCTGCCGGCGGCCCGGAATGGAAGGCGGCGAGCATGCGTTCCTGGAGCCGGAGCGCCGGGAGGCCGCCCTCCCAGAACGGTTCCGCTGGCAACAGGAGGAGAAGACTCCTAAAGTGAGAAGGTTGCTGACGTCTTCGAGGTACGACCGAAAGGACTGAGACGACCCTGACGCAGAACCAGCTTCACGAGTTGCTCGAGTCCGAGCAGATCCGCGCCCTGATCGAGGCGGCGGAGGAACGCGGCTACGTCGAGCCGGTCGAGCTCGAGGCGCTCGCCGCGGAGCTCGACCTCACCGACGAGGAGGTCGAGGAGCTGACGCGGGAGCTCGAGCGCACCGGGCTCGAGATCGGCGCACCGGCGGTGGCCGCGGAGAAGGACGAGAAGGACGGCAAGGAGAGTCCCGTCGACCTGGAGCCGGCGTTCGACCCGTCCGCGGAGATCTCCGGCGCAGGCGACAGCCTGCAGCTCTTCCTCGCGGACGTGGGCCGGCACAAGCTGCTCACGGCCGCCGAGGAGGTCATGCTCGCGAAGCGGATCGAGCGCGGCGACGCGGCGGCGAAGCGGCGCATGATCGAGTCGAACCTCCGGCTCGTCGTCTCGATCGCGAAGGGCTACCGAGGCCTCGGCGTCCCCTTCCTCGACCTGATCCAGGAGGGCACGCTCGGCCTGAACCGCGCCGTCGAGAAGTTCGACTGGCGTCGCGGCTACAAGTTCTCGACGTACGCGACCTGGTGGATCCGCCAGTCGGTCCAGCGCGCGGTCGCGAACCACGCCCGCACGATCCGGGTTCCGGTGCACGTCGTGGAGCGGCAGCAGAAGCTGTCGCGGGCCGCGCGCCGGCTCGAGGTCGAGCTGGGCCGCGAGGCGACCAAGGAGGAGCTGGCGGAGGCGACCGGCCTGCCGATGCAGCACGTCGACGAGGCGCTCGGCGCCGCGCACGCGTCCGTTTCGCTCAACCAGACCGTCGGCGCGGACGACGAGGGCGAGCTGGGCGACCTGTTCGCCGACCGCGAGGCGGCAGATCCGTTCGACGAGGCGGAGGAGTCGCTGCGCCGGCAGGGCGTGCGGCGCGCGCTCGAGGCGCTTCCGGAGCGCGAGCGGCGCATCCTCGAGCTGCGCTTCGGCTTCGAGGGCGAGCCGTGGACGCTCGAGGCGATCGGCAACGAGCTCGACCTGACGCGCGAGCGCGTCCGCCAGCTCGAGGGTCAGGCGCTCGCCCGCCTGGGCGCGCTGCGCGACCTGATCTCGGTCGCGGCGGCCTAGAAGAGCGAGACTTCGTGCGGGTGCGTCCGCCTCGGCGGCGCACCCGCGCTCGCGTCCACAGGTTCCGGATGGGGCGCAGCTCCTCGAGCGCCCGCCTGCGCTAGCCTCGGCCCATGCGGACGGTGCGCGAGCTGACGCCGGTGCGGGGAGAGCCTCGCGACGACGCGGAGCAGGTGACGCAGCTCCTCCCCGGCGAGCCGCTCGCCGTCGAGGAGACGAGCGGCGGCTGGGCGCGGATCCGGACGGCGTACGACTACCCCGGCTGGATCCGGGTCGAGGCCCTCGGCGGCGACCCCGACCCGGGGTGGCTCGCCGCGACGGTCACAGACCCGCTCGACCACGCGCGCACACTGCTCGGCGCGCCCTACCTGTGGGGCGGCATGACGGCTGCGGGCATCGACTGCTCCGGCCTCGTCCACATGAGCTTCCGCGCCGCCGGGCGCCTCGTCCCGCGCGACGCCCACCAGCAGGAGGCCGCCGGCGAGCCGATCGCCGAGACGGAGCTCCGGCCGGGGGACCTGATCACGTACGGCGAGTCGGGCGCCTCAGCCGACCACGTCGCCTTCTGGCTCGGCGACGGCCGGATCCTCCACTCGACTCGTCGCGACGGCGTGGACGGCGTCGTCGAGGAGCACGAGCCGGCGGAGTTGCGGGAGCGGCGACGGGCGGCGGTCAGGCTCGTCGGGTGGCGGCCGGGAGAAGCATCGGATCGCGACGGTGCCAGTGCGGCGTCTCCCACCGTTTGACCGGAAGCCCGCGTCCTGTGACGCCGCACTTGCCGGCCGCTGCGCGGCCGGGCTTGCGTTCGGCTGGTAGGAGGACGCAGACCGGGTGCGCCAGCTCCTCAACGGTCGCGCCGCTCCTGGCGCCCCTCCAAAGAGAAACACCGAACGGGCCGCGAAGCGGCCCCACGTGCGGCCTTCGCCAGCGGCCGTCTCCCGTCGAACGCTACGAGAGGCCGCACTAGAATTGTTCCCTGACGTCAGTAAGAATGGCGGTGCGCGGAGGGGGGTCGGGCTTTTGCCGCGCCTCGAATCGAGCCGGGGAGGTAACGAGTTGAACCGAAGTGTTCGGTGGAAGCGGCTGGCGACCGCGGCTGCGTTCTCCGCCGGCGTCGCGTTGATCGCGGCGGCCTGCGGGGGCGGGGGCAGCAGCGGCGGCGCCACGACGAGCGGGGGCACCTCCACCGGTGCGTCCGCCTCGGGCAAGAGCTTCGCGAGCTTCAACATCGCGATGGACGCGGGCACGGACTACCTCGATCCCGGCCTGTCCTACACGGTCGAGGGCTGGGGCGTGATGTGGAACGTCTACCTGCCCCTGATCGGCTACAAGCACGTCAACGGCCCCGACGGCGCGACGCTCGTCCCGTACCTCGCACAGGATCTGCCGCAGGTCTCCTCCGACGGCAAGACCTACACGCTGAGGCTGCGCAAGGGTCTCAAGTACTCGGACGGCACGCCGGTGAAGGCGAGCGACTTCAAGAAGACGATCGAGCGCGACTTCATCGTCGACTCGCCGGGCGTCGGTTTCTTCGAGAACATCGTCGGCGCCAAACAGTTCGAGAAGACGAAGAAGGGCGACATCAGCGGAATTACGACCGACGACGCGACCGGAAAGATCACGATCCGTCTCGAGGCGCCCCAGGGCGACTTCATGAACATCCTGGCGACCGAGTTCGCGGCGCCGGTGCCGGGGAATGCCCCGGGGAAGGACACGTCGACGAGCCCGCTGCCGTCGACGGGCCCGTACATGATCAAGAGCTACCAGCCGAACAAGCAGATCGTCGAGGTGCGGAATCCGTACTTCGACGCCTCCAAGTTCGACGGGAACGTTCCGGCAGGTAACCCTGACAAGGTCACCTGGGACATCATCGGCGACGACAACGTCGCCCTGCAGCGCACGATCAGCGGTCAGGACGACTGGATGAGCTATCACCCGATCCCGACCGACCGCCTGGCCTCGGTGCAGCAGAAGTACGCCGACCAGCTCAAGGTCTTCACGCCGGCGAACACGTACTACTTCTTCATGAACACGCGGGTGCCGCCCTTCGACAACGTGAAGGTGCGGCAGGCGGTCAACTACGCGATCAACCGCGACGCGCTCGTGCGCATCGTCGGCGGGCTCGCGCAGCCGACGGAGAACATCCTCCCGCCGACCTACCCGCAGTACGAGCAGCACAACCTCTACCCCTATAACCTCGAGAAGGCGAAGCGGCTCGTCGCCGAGTCGGGCACCAAGGGGATGGAGGTCACGGTCTGGAACCACGAGCGCGGGATCGACCCGAAGTTCACGGCGTACCTCACCGACGTCCTGAACAAGATCGGGTTCAAGGCGAAGGAGAAGATCGTCAACGCGGCCGTGTACTGGACGACGATCGGCAACCAAGCGACGAAGGCCCAGATCGGCTTCGCCGACTGGTTCCAGGATTACCCGCATCCGCTCGACTGGTTCGACGTGCTGCTGAACGGCGAGCGCATCACGCAGACGCACAACAACAACTACGCCAACTACGACAACAAGAAGGTCAACGCGGAGATCGACGACCTCAAGAAGTCGCCGACGCTGACCCCCGAGGTCAACAAGCGGTGGAAGGCGCTCGACAAGACGATCATGCAGGATGCTCCGTGGGCGCCGTTCCTCAACCGGCAGTTCACGGACTTCTTCAGCTCGCGCGTGGATCTCAGCTGCTACGAGAACCACGTGCTGTACGAGTTCGACTACGCGACGATCTGCGTCAAGTAGCCGGACTCCGGCGTTCGACCGTCGGGGGCGCCGGGTACGACGTCCCCGACGGAGCCTTCCGCAGGGGACGTGAGCGTTGGCCCAACGCGTAACCGAGAGCGAGTTCACGCTCGACACCGCGGCGGCGCTCGCAGCTGCGGAGCCGGCCAGCGCGATCCGCGGGCGCAGCCCCTGGTACCTCGCCTGGCGGCGCCTTCGCCGCAACTACGTCGCGTTCGCGTTCCTCGGCCTGTTCGTCCTCATCCTGATCGCGTGCGCGCTCGCGGGCGTCTACGCGCGCCACGTCGCCCACACCGGGCCGAACACGAACCACATCCTCGAGACGGTCCGCGTGGACGGCAAGCCGGTGCCGGTGATCTCCCAGGGCGGCTACATCGACAAGAAGACGGGCAAGCCGTGCACGACGGGTGGCTCGGACTGCGTCCTCCTCTCGGCGATCCCGATCGGGCCGACGTGGTTCAGCGCCGGCGGCAGGTTCGTACTCGGCGCCGACCAGAACGGCCGCGACATCGCTGTGCGGCTCCTGTACGGTGGCCGCAACTCGCTGATCGTCGGGATCGGCTCGTCCGCGCTCTGCGTCTTCTTCGCGGTCGTGCTCGCGCTGCTCGCGGGCTACTTCCGCGGCTGGGTGGATTTCGTGATCACCCGTTTCTTCGACCTCTTCTACGCGTTCCCGGTCGTGCTGCTCGGGATCGCGCTCGGGTCGGCGCTCGCCATCAACGGCTTCCACCGCTTCGGGATCAACATCCAGAGCGGCAGCCTCTGGATCCCGACGCTCGTCATCTCGTACGTCCTGATCCCCTACGTGGGCAGGCCGCTGCGCGGGCAGGTGCTCTCGCTGCGCGAGAAAGAGTTCGTGGAGGCGGCGATCGCGCAGGGCGCAAGCCCGCTGCGGATCATGTTCACCGACCTGCTGCCGAACATCGCGAGCTCGGTGCTCGTCTTCTTCACGCTGATCATCGCCAACAACATCGTCCTCGAGGCGGGTCTCTCCTACCTCGGCGCGGGAGTGCAGCCGCCGACGCCCTCGTGGGGGACGCTGATCACCGACGGGCAGGATCTGATCGTGACCCGGCCGTGGCTCGCGCTGGCGCCCGGCATCGCGATCATCCTCACCGTGCTGTCGCTCAACGTCTTCGGCGACGGCCTGCGCGACGCGCTCGACCCGCGCGCGAAGGTGAAGGTGGAGCACTGATGGCCGCGTTCTTCGTCCGGCGCACGGTCGGGGCGGCGCTCGTCTGCGTCGCCGTCACGTTCGTCGTCTTCCTGATCTTCATCGTCGTCCCCGGCGGCGACCCGGCGCAGCGGATCGCGGGCAAGAACGCGACCCAGCAGAACATCGTCAACATCCGCCACTCGTGGGGCTTCGACCAGCCCTTCTACGTGCAGTACTGGCGGATGTTGAAGAAGATGTTCAGCGGCACGCTCGTCTCCTACACGAGCCAGCAGAACGTCATCCAGCAGATCAAGCAGGGGATGCCGGCGACGTTCTCGCTCACGATCGGCGCCGGGATCATCTGGCTTCTCTTCGGGATCTCGGTGGGGGTGATAGCCGCGGTCACCGCGGGGAGGCTGTCCGACCGCGTGATCACGGTGCTCGCTCTGATCGGGATCTCGATGCCGGTCTTCTGGCTCGGCATCGTCGCGCGCTACTACCTCGCCGAGGGCGGGCTGACGTCGATCTTCCCCGACGGGGAGTACGTGCCGTTCACGCAGAGCCCGGTGCAGTGGTTCTGGCATCTCCTGCTGCCGTGGCTCGTGCTCGCGGTTCTCTTCATCGGCTTCTACGGGCGCGTGCTGCGAGGCAACATCCTCGACACGATCAACGAGGATTACGTCCGGACCGCGAAGGCGAAGGGGCTCTCGCGCAGGCGCATTCTCCTCAAGCATGTGCTGCGCACCTCGCTGATCCCGATCGTGACCCTGTTCGGGCTCGACTTCGCGGCGGTGCTGGGCGGCGGCGCGATCCTCACCGAGACGGTGTTCGACCTGCACGGGGTCGGGCAGTACGCGGCGCAGTCGATCAACAACTTCGACCTGCCCCCGATCATGGGCGTGACGCTGTACGGTGCCTTCTTCATCGTGGTGTTCAGCGTCCTCGTCGACCTGTTCTACGCCTACCTCGACCCGCGGATCCGTCCGACGTAGGCGCCGGTGGCCGAGACGCTGCTCCAAGTCGAGGATCTCGAGGTCCATTTCGCGACCGAGGACGGGATCGTTCGCGCGGTCGACGGCGTCTCGTTCGAGCTGGAGCGCGGGAAGGTGCTCGGGATCGTCGGCGAGTCCGGCTCCGGCAAGAGCGTGACGGCGATGACGGTGATGGGGCTCACGCGCGACGTCAACGCTCGCTTCTCGGGTCGTGTCCTCTACAAGGGCACCGACCTGCTCCAGGTGTCGGAGTCCGAGCTGCAGGAGTATCGCGGCAACGAGATCGGGATGATCTTCCAGGATCCGATGACGTCGCTGAACCCGGTGTACAGGATCGGCGAGCAGATCATCGAGGCGATCCGGGCGCACGAGCGAGTGGACAAGCGGACCGCGCGGCGGCGCGCCGTCGAGCTGCTGCGCCAGGTCGGGATCCCGAACCCCGAGGCTCGCGTCGACGACTTCCCGCACCAGTTCTCGGGCGGGATGCGACAGCGCGCGATGATCGCGATGGCGCTCTCGTGCAACCCGTCGATCCTGATCGCGGACGAGCCCACGACGGCGCTCGACGTGACCATCCAGGCGCAGATCATCGAGCTGATCGGCCGGCTGAAGGACGAGTTCGACTCGGGCGTGATCCTGATCACGCACGACCTCGGCGTGGTCGCGGACATCGCGGATGAGATCGTCGTCATGTACGCGGGGCGGATCGTCGAGCGGGGCGCGACGCGCGATCTGTTCTACGACCCGCAGATGCCGTACACGTGGGGCCTGCTGGGCTCGATTCCGCGGCTCGACCGCCCGCGGCCGAGGCGGCTGCACACGATCAAGGGCTCGCCGCCGTCGCTGATCAACCTGCCGCGGGGCTGCTCCTTCCGGCCCCGCTGCCCGTACGCGTTCGAGAAGTGCGTCGAGGAGCCGGCGCTCGAGAATCGGGTCGGGACGCCGGGGCATCTCGATCGCTGCTGGCTCGACGTCGAGTTCAAGCGCGCGCACCGCGACGAGGCGATCGCCGGCGGCGCCACGGAGGCGGCATGAGCGCGGCGGCGCAGGGCGAAGGCGCGCCGCTGCTCGAGGTCAGGCACGTCAAGAAGTACTTTCCGATCCGGAAGGGCGTGCTGCAGCGCGAGGTGGCGCGCGTGCACGCGGTCGACGACGTCAGCTTCACGGTGCGCGAGGGCGAGACGCTCGGTCTCGTGGGCGAGTCGGGCTGCGGGAAGTCGACCCTGGGGCGGACGATCGTTCGCCTGCTGGAGCCGACCGCCGGGGAGATCCTCTTCCAGGGCAGGCCGATCCAAGGCCTGGGCGCGCGTCAGCTGCGGCCGCTGCGCCGCGAGATGCAGATGGTCTTCCAGGATCCATATGCGAGCCTGAACCCGCGCAAGCGCGTCGGGACGATCATCAGCGACCCGATGAAGATCCACCGGCTCGGCAGCGCGCGCGAGCGCAAGGCGCGCGTC